>NZ_JBXWLY010000005.1:0-248048 GCF_059609525.1 Ruegeria sp. YTSC325 | reverse complement strand
GAGATTATTCGTCGAATAATCTCGGGCCTAAACGTTGCACTAAAGAAGGCCGTTCCACAGGGGCGGCCTTTTTCGTTTTTGGCGAGGCTCAAATCGATGCTAAAATATATCACATTGAAATGTTTGGATTGAAAAGGAACCTCAGGATGCCTTTAGCAATACGTTCGCTTTGTTTTGCCGCAGCAATTTCTTTTTCAGCCACTTGTGCGTTTACACAACAAATTGCCGATCGTATTTATTCAGGCGGCCCCATTGTAACGATGAATGATGCGCTCCCTTCCGTCCAAGCGGTCGCGGTCAAGAACGGTCGTATTCTGGCGGTTGGATCTCTGTCTGATCTCTCGGTGCATGAAGGTGAGGGCACACAAACTTTCGATCTGAATGGGCGCGCACTTCTTCCGGGCTTTGTTGACAGTCATGGGCATGTTGTGATGGGCGGGCTGCAGGCATTGTCGGCCAACCTGCTTTCGCCACCTGACGGAGAAGTCACGGATATCGCCAGCCTGCAAGCCACACTGTCGAATTGGGCAGAAGAAAATTCAGAGGCCGTCGAACAGGTGAAAATGATCGTTGGTTTTGGATACGACAACGCTCAACTGCAAGAGCTGCGTCATCCCACGCGAGAAGACCTTGATGTAGTTTCCAAGGACTTGCCCGTCATAATTATCCATCAGTCCGGGCATCTGGGAGTCGCGAACACAAGGGCTTTGGAGTTGGCTGGCATTACGGCCGCTTCAGAAGCTCCGCCGGGTGGCGTGATTCAGCGCGATGAAGAAGGCGAACCCAACGGTGTTCTGGAGGAATATGCCTTTTTCTCGGTTCTTGTGCCGATGCTGGGAAATCTGGGTGAGGAAGGTCTAGTGGCCTTCGCCCGTGCCGGAGCCGACCTTTGGGCCAAGTTTGGGTATACGACCGGACAAGAGGGGCGATCTTCTGGTGAGATCGTAGAGGTACTAAGAAAGGTCGGTGCCACGGAAGGACTTCCCATCGACGTTGTCGCGTTTCCTGACGTATTGGAGGCCCGGGATTATATTCGCGACAACACCTCTGCGGACTACGTCGACCGGGTTCGGGTCGGCGGCTGCAAACTTACAATCGACGGGTCACCGCAGGGTTTTACTGCTTTGCGGGATCGTCCCTACTATGATCCAGTCGGCACCTATGATGCCGGCTACGCAGGATATGCTGCAATAACAATGGATCAACTGCAGGACGCTGTGAACTGGTGTAATGAGAATGGGTTCCAGATCCTTGTGCATTCAAACGGAGAAGGCGCGTCGGACATGCTGATTGCCGCACTGGAAGAAGCGCAACTCAAATATGGCGATCCGGGCAACCGCCCGGTTCTGGTGCACGGGCAGTTTCTGCGGGAAGATCAAGTGGCCAGCTTCAAGCGCCTCGGGGTCTTTCCATCACTTTTCCCGATGCACACCTTCTATTGGGGCGACTGGCACCGTGATCATACTGTTGGACCAGTGAACGCCGACAATATCTCGCCCACTGGATGGCTCCGCGAACGGGATATGATTTTCGGCACGCATCACGACGCGCCCGTCGCCTTTCCAGACAGTATGCGTGTTCTTGCGGCAACGGTGACCCGCCGCACCAGATCGGGTGATATTCTTGGGCCTCATCAGCGGGTTGATGTCATGACCGCCTTGAAGGCGATGACGATCTGGCCCGCGTGGCAGCACTTTGAAGAGGACAGCAAGGGCTCAATTGAGGTCGGAAAAGTTGCGGATTTTGTGATCTTGTCCGACGATCCCACGTCTGTGAATCCAGAGACTTTGGCGGGCCTCAAAGTGCTTGTAACCGTCAAGGGGGACGAGATTGTCTACGAGGCTGAGGAAGGCGTCGAAGAAGGCAAACTGCAGTTTTTCCCGTTTTCAACAGACCCTGTCATTGCCCATCTTTTCATGCACGCAGTCTATCAAGGTCTGAAGGTCGAAGAGCCTTGGCTTGTAAAGAACTAAGGTATGGTTGATGGGTTTAACTGCAGAGGCGTCAACTCGAGTCTGGTTGCAGGGTAAGACTTTATGGTGCTCTCATTGCGATGACGAGCGAAGGAAGTCATTTCGACAGCGCCCGTATTGCTTGTAGTGGTCTTGAGTATGCGGCGGCGCGGATGGGATTAATCGCCGAATAATCTCAGGCCCTGATGTTGATTCAACCGCTTATAATGCTGCGTTTTGCAAATAGGTTATTTGGGAACGCATATTCCATTCCACCAACGAGATTCCCGATTGTGCTTTGTCAGTCATGGTGTTTCTTTAGCCGTGCTGTCGCATGGGATGCCTTCCCCGCGCATAGGAGAGCTTAAGAATGGACGACATCGAAATACGCTTGACCCGCCGTCTGAAACGTCGAGGGTACCAAGTTTCCCCTGACAAAGAGACAGGCAGTTACATCGCAGGTCTGGGGTTCGATGTTGCGACAGTTTTCGATGTCGGTGTCGCCGGTGGGACCGCGCACCTGTACGAGGCTTTTCCGACGACAAAATTTGTGTTGATCGAGCCGATCTCTGAGTATGAGGACAAGCTGAGACGAAATTGGAGCGACAAGATCGACTTTGACTTTCATGCCTGCGGAGTCGGCTCCCAGGCCGGGCAAACGACGCTGCGTATTCCAACAGTCGGCCACCGCCCCATGGGCACGAGAGCTACCATGATGACGTTTGACGAGGCTGCGCGTGCCCATACTAAGGCCATCGAAGAACGTCAGGTCCCGGTTCGGACGTTGGACGACATCGCCGTGGATTATCAGGGGCCCTACGGGTTGAAGATTGATACCGAGGGTTTCGAAGTCGAGGTGATCCAGGGTGCTTCAGAAATGCTGAAAAACTGCGCCTTTGTCTTGGCCGAGGTCTCGGTCCGGCGCCGTTATGAAGGTGGCTATAAGTTCAGTGATTTTGTAGCCGTTATGGCTGCGCATGGATTTGAACTACACGATTTTACTCGGCCACCTTCGCCCGAGGCGACCGACTGCGATGCAATCTTCGCACCGTTTGAAGGCCCGAGATTTGATTATCGAGACGCCAAGCTGTCGCGCATCGTTCAGAAAAGCAAGTAAACCAAGAACATTCGACCGGGCAGGGTGTGGATATACTGCCTGGCTATCAAAATCCGGTCTGCCCCAGCCAAGGACTGGTGCTGTGCTAGATGACGTCAGCCAGCACCAGACGAATGACGTCTTCGCGTTTCAGGCCGCGTGCGCGCAGCTCGTCGTCGTTCATCAACCAATATGCGCGAATTCGGCGCACTGAAGACCGGGCCGCGGCGACCCGGTTCTGTAACATGCGCAGTTTTTGGGGCAGGATGCCGACAAACCCGACCGGGTAGGCGGTATACGGGCGGGGTGTGGTTGTTTTAGCCATGGACGTGTATCGCAGGTTTTGAAATGGGCCTTCGGCATCTAAACGATTGAAGGATGCTCAGGTAGCCCGGATTGTTCATATCCGATGTGCAGCACGCGCAATGAAGCGCCTTGTTAGAGCGCTGACTCTGCTGCCGCGCGCACATTGCGGATGTTTTCGCCATAGACTTCAGGGTTGGAAACCGAGCCACCCTTGAATACTGCCGAGCCAGCGACCAGAACATCCGCGCCTGCGGCTGCTACCAACGGTGCGGTGTTTGGGTCGACGCCTCCATCAATCTCGATATGGACAGGTCGATCGCCGATCATCTGGCGCAGGCGGCGAACTTTGGCTGTCATATCAATGAATTTTTGACCACCAAAACCGGGGTTCACCGTCATGACGCAGACCAGATCGGTCAGGTCCAACAGGTGTTCGACCGCTTCGGCCGGGGTGCCGGGGTTCAGGGCAACACCAGCCTTCATGCCAGCAGCGCGGATCGCTTGCAGGGTTCGGTGAGTGTGCGGCCCTGCCTCAACATGCGCGGTCAGGATATCGGCCCCGGCGTCGGCATAGGCTTGAATATAAGGGTCGACCGGAGCGATCATCAGATGGACGTCCATCACCGTCTTCACGTGTGGGCGAAAGGCTTTGACCGCAGGCGGGCCGAAGGTCAGGTTCGGAACGAAATGGCCGTCCATCACGTCCACATGGACCCAATCGGCCCCCTGCGCTTCGATCGCCTGAATCTCGGCGCCGAAATTGGCGAAATCGGCGGAGAGGATCGACGGTGCGATCTTGATGCTGCGGTCAAAGGACATGTGTGGCCTCGTTTCAATGTCTAAGAGTCGGCCCGCATATACCTGCGGTAGGCGCAGAAGTGTAGAGCCATCGATCTTTGGCGCTGCGTTACAAAACTTTCACCCAAGTTACACATAGCCGTTGAAGATTGCCTTTAGCAGACCGCCAACACGAACTGGGGGTGGCCTGTGCTGCACATCAAGAAACTGACCAAGCGCTTCGGTGAAAACGTCGCAGTCGATTCAGCCACGTTGGAAATAGATAAACCCTGCATGATCGGCATCATCGGTCGCTCGGGGGCCGGTAAATCGACGCTCCTGCGGATGATCAACCGTCTGACCGACGCGAGCGACGGAGAAATCCTTTTCGGTGGCCGTGATGTCACCAAGCTGAAGGGCCGCGACAAGCGTGCTTGGCAGGCCGATTGCGCGATGATCTTCCAACAATTCAATCTGGTGCCGCGCATGGACGTGGTATCAAACGTTTTGCACGGTACGTTGAACCGCCATTCTACGCTGGCGACCATGTTCAACCTGTTTCCTATGGCCGATATCCACCGCGCCATCGACATTCTGGACCGTCTGGGCATTGCAGAACACGCGCCTAAACGCGCCGAGGCGCTTTCAGGTGGGCAGCAACAGCGGGTCGCCATCGCGCGCGCTCTGATGCAGGACCCAAGCATCATTCTGGCGGACGAACCCATTGCCTCGCTGGATCCGATGAATGCGCAGGTCGTCATGCAGGCACTGCGCCGCATCCATGAAGAAGACGGCCGCACAGTAATCGCCAACCTGCACACGCTGGATACGGCTCGTCGCTATTGCGACCGCGTTGTCGGTATGCGTGACGGTCGCATCGTGTTCGACGGCCTGCCCGAGCAACTGACAACCGGCGTCGCCCGCGAGATCTATGGCGCTGATGCCAGCTTCTCGGAAGAGGCGACATCGACCGAGATTGAGACGCTGGATGCGACTCAGAAGGCCCTGATGGAAGCGGAAGCAACCATCTAAGCCAACCACCCCTTTCATCGACCGGCCGATGAAAGGCCGGCATATCAAACCGGAGAGAGACAGATGAAAAAACTGATGGCAGCCCTGGTGGCCACAACTGCAATGGCCGCGCCGGCCCTGGCCGCGGATATCAACGAATTCCGCATCGGCATTCTGGGCGGTGAGAACGCTCAGGACCGTCTGAACAACAACGAATGCCTGCGCGAATACACCGAGGAAACACTGGGTGTTGAAACCAAGCTGTTCGCACCGGCTGACTATGACGGCGTGATCCAAGGCCTGTTGGGCGGCACCATCGACATGGCGTGGCTGGGTGCTTCGGGTTATGCGAAAACCTACCTGTCTGATCCCGAAGCGGTCGAGCCGGTTCTGGTCAAGGTCAACACCGATGGCGGTTATGGCTATTTCTCGATCGGTTTTGCGCGCAAAGACAGCGGCATCACCTCGCTGGAGGACATGAAGGGCAAGACCTTTGGTTTTGGCGATCCGAACTCGACCTCGGGCTACCTGATCCCGTCGATCGAAATCCCTGCGGCAACGGGTTCCACCATGGAATCGGGCGACTATTTCGGTGAGGTGAAATTCACCGGTGGCCACGAGCAGACCATCGTTGCCGTGAACAACGGTGACGTCGATGGCGGCGTGACCTGGGCGGACGGTCTGGGCGATTGGGAAGATGGGTATCAGTCGGGCGCGCTGCGTCGCGCTGTTGATGCCGGTCTGGTCGACATGAACGACATGGTCCAGATTTGGAAATCCAAGCCGATCCCCGAAGGCCCGGTTGTTCTGCGCACCGCACTGCCTGCAGATGTAAAAGAGAAAATGACCGCTCTGATGGCTGGTCTGGCTGAGAAAGACCGTGAATGCTTCTACGGCGTTGCTGCTGGTGAAGCCCGCGCGTTCGAGCCGATCACCCACGAAGCCTACGAAGTCATTATCGAAGCACGCAAGCTGAAGTCCAACTAAGCCTGTACACCCCTAAGACCGGGGTCCGGTGTTCCAAGCCGGGCCCCGTTTTCCACTCAGGAGCATTCCATGACAGACCTGACCGCAGGGTCCCTGACCGTCGACCAGATCCGGGCCGACTATACCGAGATGACACGACGCAAGCGGGTCTATGGTGGTATTCTTCTGATCGTTTTCGTGGCCTTGATGGCCGCCGGGTTCCGCACTGCGGATGACCGCAACGCGGGCAGTTTCGCGGATGGTTGGCACCGTATCTTTGACTACCCGGCAGAGGTGCTGTCCGAAGCCTGGGAAAAGATCGACGCGTTGCCTGCCAATCTGGTCAAGTTCTTCCCTGCGCTGGTCGAGACGATCAACATCGCCGCTGCGTCCACACTGATCGGCACCATCGCGGGTACGTTCCTTGCGCTGATGTCCACACGTGGAATGGCGCTCTGGCCTGCGCTGATCCCTCTGTTCCGGCGTATCGCCGATATCTGCCGCGCAATTCCTGAAATCGTGATCGTTCTGGTCCTGATCTTTATTCTGGGTGGTGGCCCGGTTCCGGCGATGATCGCCATTGCAATCCATACGGCTGGCGCACTGGGCAAGTTGTTTTCTGAGGTGAATGAGAACGCCTCATTGAAACCGGTTGAAGGTTTGGCTTCGGTCGGCGCGAACTGGTCGCAGCGCATGTACCTGGGCGTGATCCCTCAGGTTGGGCCGAACTATGTCAGCTACGCGCTGCTGCGGTTCGAGATCAACATTCGCGCCTCGGCCATTCTGGGTTTCGTCGGTGCAGGTGGTCTTGGCTATGAGCTGCGCAACTCGATGTCCTGGGGGCAGGGCAAGTACGATCAGGCTGCCGCGATTTTCTTGCTGTTGTTCGTCACCATCGTTGTGGTCGACCAAATCTCGGGCCATCTGCGTGATCGCCTGACCCACGGATCCGAGAAAGGAGCGCGGGCATGAGCACCTTCGCCACTGACCTCACCCTTGATGAGTTGAAGGCCGAGGCTGATCGTCTGTTCAGCCGAAAGCGCCTGATCAATTTTGGATTGCCTGCGTTGGTGCTGGTCTATCTGACCTATGTGTTTTTCGCTTTCGACGTGCCCGGATTGGCCGGACGCGCCAACTGGGAAAACGGCAAGACGCTTGTGGCTGACAGCTACAGTTACAAAACCCACATCGAGCGTGACAATCGCACAGGTGAAGTCTCGGCCGCTATCGAAGGTGAGCGCAAGGGTGCATATCCCGAAGGCCAAGCGCCGGATTGGGTCGCTCTGGGCGAGACTACGGTGATTGATCTGAAAGACGGCCATATCGTGCGGTTCGGCCCCGAGACGGTGGAATATGACATCCCCGGTTATGGCACGGTGCGTGCAACGCCGACCCGTTCGGCGGGCGTTCAGGCCGAGCTGCCCGCAGGCGACGTGCCCGACTGGATCAATGTCTCAAAGAACCGGATGGCGATCACCACGGATGCGGGTCGACTGACCGTGACGCGCAACCGATCCGAGGTGTTCCGCTATTTCAACGGGTGGGAGCTGTTCTTCTTCACCCTCGATAGCCCCTACTATGGCAAGTCGTTCCCGCAACTCATGGGGCTGGCCGCAAATGGTGAGGCGGGCGCGATCCTGAATGATTTCTGGACCAACAAGATGTGGCGCCATCAGGACGTGGCCTGGGCCATTTTCGAGACGATCCTGATGGCCTTCCTCGGGACATTGGGGGCGGGCATGGTGGCACTGCCACTGGCTTTCCTTGCGACCCGTAACTTCAACCCGTTGCGTTCGGTACGGTTTCTCACGCGCCGTGTGTTTGATTTTGTGCGTGGTGTGGACGCTCTGATCTGGACCGTCGTTCTGGCGCGGGCTTTTGGACCCGGTCCGCTGACGGGTGCGCTGGCCATTCTGGTGACAGACACGGGGACGTTCGGCAAGATTTTCTCGGAAGCGCTGGAGAATGTGGATCAAAAACAGATCGAGGGCGTCCAATCGACCGGAGCCAATGCGCCGCAACGTTATCGGTTCGGGGTGATCCCGCAGGTGACGCCGGTGCTGCTCAGCCAGTTGCTCTATTTCCTCGAATCCAACACACGCAGCGCCACTGTGATTGGTGCGATTACGGGCGGTGGGATCGGTTTGTTGCTGACGCAGGCGATTATCACCCAGAAAGACTGGGAAGAGGTTGCCTACTACATCGTTCTGATCATCCTGATGGTGATGCTGATGGATTGGTTCTCGGGCTGGTTGCGCCGCCGATTGATCCAGGGCGAAACGAAATCCAAACGGGTAAAAACCAAGACCGCCTGAGTGTTGGTCCAGAGGAACTTTCATGCCAAGACTGCGAGCGGATCAGCCATTCATCCATCCCGATTGTGCGATCACCAACAGCACGTTTGGGGAATACGTCGAAATAGGTGCCGGGACGCGCTTGGCAAACGCGATCTTCGGGGATTATTCGTATTGCGACCGAACGTGTGACATTGCAAATGCGCGGATCGGCAAGTTTGCGAACATAGCCAGCTATACCCGGATCGGTGCGACGGATCATCCGTATGCCAAGGCTTCCTTGCATCATTTTTTGTACCGCTCAGCAGACTACTGGGATGACGCCGAAGATGACGCGGATTGGTTCCAGCATCGCGCAAGCCGGGTGACGGAAATTGGCCATGACACATGGATTGGCCATGCAGCTATTATCAAGCCCGAAGTTACCGTGGGTCACGGAGCAATCATTGCTTCTGGTGCGGTCGTCACCAAAGACGTTGCGCCTTACAGCATTGTGGGTGGGGTTACGGCCGGTCTGATCCGTCCACGCTACCCGGATGGCGTAGCAGAGCGTATGTTGACTTTGGCGTGGTGGGATTGGGACAACGCGCGTTTACGAGCCGCCTTGCCGGACTTTCGAATGCTCGATGCCGAAGCCTTTTTGGAGAAATACGAATAGGCCGAGAACCTGTTTGACATGTGCTCTCGCGCCCGCGTGCGCATCGGCTTCGCCGACGCGCTCTGGCGGCCTTGGGCCGGGCGCCGCGCTTTGCGCGGCGCTACGCCCAACGGGACGAGACCTCCGGAAGGAGGACAAAGACGGGCGGGAGCGTTCTGGTCCCTACTCGTTGTCCATCGTTAGTGTGACTCTTTCGCCGGCAAAATAGGTGCGTCCGAATTCAACGGGAATTCCGTTCGTATCTGCGTTTACGCCCACTGAGTACAGGACCGGAGCGCCTTCGCTGAGTTGCAGATGCAGCGCTTGTGTCGGCGTCGCGGCGCGGGCCGTCAGCCGTGTCGATAAACGAACGTAATCCTCGACCCCGCATTGCTGCAGCGCTTTGGTCACCGACCGGGTCTCTACCAGTGCGGCAAGAATGCCCGGCAGACGCCCAGCTGGAAAGACGCTTTGAAAAAGCCCTATCGGCTGACCGTCGGCCAGGGAAAGACCATCGTAGACATGAACGGCTTCACCTTCGGACAGTTCCAAAGCTTCAGCTTCGGCCACATCAGCCGTTCGCGTGGTGAGGGTAAGGATTTTCTTGCCAGGAATCTTGCCGCTGGCCGAAATGCTCTTGTGGTAACGTACGCGTTTCCCGATGGGGTAATCCGTCGGGCGCGCCGTCACGAAAACTCCGGCTCCTCGTCTCGAGCGTACCAAGCCCTGGTCAGACAGATCTGACAAAGCCCTGCGGACCGTATGGCGATTGACCCCGTATTTGGCAGCCAGCTGCGCTTCGGTCGGGAGGCGATCACCAGTGTTATAGCGGCCTTCTGCAATGTCGGTTGTCAGACCAAGAGCGATGCTTTTCCAAACTGGCGATTTGCCCATGTCACTAAATCTTCACAAGTAAGCGGATTGCGGCCCGCGGGGTTAAGATGTATTATTTGTCTAGTTGTATAGCTTGTGTAGACAACCCAGCCAAGAGGGTTCGATGGCAGATCTCGATAAACCAACGGATGCAGAACGTCGGCAATGGATGGGCGTGTTGGCCCGCGCGCCCGAGGACGCGCTGATGGCCCTTTGGGACAGAGTCCAACTGCGCCCGACATTTGAATGGCTACGCGCGCCCGAGATTGGCGGGGTAATGGTCCGGGGGCGCACCGGCAGCACGGGGGCGCCGTTCAATCTTGGTGAAATGACCGTAACCCGGTGTTCGCTGGTGTTGCAGGGCGGTGCCGTCGGTCATGGCTATGTTCAGGGCCGGTCGAAGCCCAAAGCCGAAGTCGCTGCCCTTGTTGATGCGCTGATGCAGACAACAGCAGCCGACGCCATCCGCGCCGAAATCATTTCCCCCCTGTCACGGCAGTTGCAGGACGCGCGAGCCAAGCGGGCGGCCAAGGCGGCGGCGACAAAGGTCGAATTCTTTACTCTGGTCCGAGGAGAAGACTGATGAGCGCGCATCCTCAATTCTCAGGTGGTTTTGCAAATGCCCCGATCGAGGCGGCCCACGCCTTTCGGGCCGCAATGACGGTCATGGCGCGACCTGGCGAAATCCGATCAATTGCGGGCGCGCGCCCACCCGAGCCATTGTCCCAAGCAGCGGGTACTTTGTTGCTGACCTTGTGTGACCCGGATACAGGGGTCTTTCTTGCAGGCGCAGCAGACACTGACGCAGTGCGCCAATGGCTGACCTTTCACACCGGCGCGCCGATTGTCAAAGCGTCCAGCGCGGATTTCGCAGTAGGGACATGGGCGGACCTGCAACGCAATTCCAACTATCGCATAGGCACACCGGAATATCCTGACCGCTCGGCTACTCTGATTATCGAGTGTGAAACGCTTGCGCAGAACGGGGCAACGCTGACAGGGCCGGGTATTCGGGACCGATCACAATTGCCTTTACCGGATGTCGCGGTCTTTCAGGGCAATTCGGATCTCTATCCTCTGGGATGTGATTTCTTTTTCACCTGCAGAGACAAAGTCGCGGCCTTGCCGCGCAGCACGCAAATAACGGCGGGATCATAAGAATGTACGTAGCAGTCAAGGGCGGCGAAAAAGCCATCGACAACGCGCATTCCTGGTTAGCAGAGGAGCGGCGGGGATCAACGGATATCGCCGAACTGTCGATCGCCCAGATCCGAGAACAGTTGAGCCTTGCGGTAAATCGGGTCATGGCTGAGGGCTCTCTGTTCGATCCCGATCTGGCCGCGCTAGCGATCAAACAGGCGCGCGGCGACCTGATCGAGGCGATCTTTCTGATCCGCGCCTATCGCACCACGTTGCCGCGATTTGGCTATTCCAACCCGGTTGATACCGGCGATATGGCCTGCGACCGCAGAATCTCGGCCACGTTCAAGGACGCTCCGGGCGGGCAGGTGCTGGGGCCGACTTTTGACTACACCCACCGGCTGCTGGATTTCAAACTAGCTGCAGATGGCAACGACACGGTTGCACCCATGGCCGGGCCGCGTACTGAGCCTACGCCTCACATTGCCGAGTTCCTAAAGGGTGAAAATATCATTCAGGACGAACCCACTAGCGACGACCTGCCGGGCGACTTGACCCGCGAACCGATGGAGTTTCCCTCCACCCGCCCGCTGCGCTTGCAATCACTGACACGCGGCGATGAGGGGTTCGTGCTAGGCATGGCCTACTCAACCCAGCGCGGATACGCCCGCAACCACGCTTTTGTGGGAGAGTTGCGGATCGGAAAAGTCGCCTTCGAAATGGACATTCCCGAGCTGGGCTTTGCCATTGAGATTGGTGAGGTTGAACTAACCGAATGCGAGACAGTCAACCAGTTCAAGGGCTCGAAAACCGAACCGCCGCAGTTCACCCGTGGCTATGGTCTGGTCTTTGGTCAGTCCGAGCGCAAGTCTATCGCCATGGCTCTGGTCGATCGCGCGCTGCGTTGGAAGGAGCTGGGCGAGGACAATTTGGGCGCGCCTGCACAGGATGAGGAATTTGTCCTAAGCCATGCCGACAACATTCAGGCCACCGGTTTCTTGGAACACATCAAACTGCCTCATTACGTGGATTTCCAGTCCGAACTGGAACTGGTCCGAAAACTACGCCGCGAGGCTGAGGAACGGATCGCGCCAAAGGAGGCTGCGGAATGAAGGTCGTTGTATTCGATATCGGCGGCGTATTGGTTGATTGGCACCCCCATCTTGCCTGGGTTTACGATCTGGGGTCCGAGGACGCCGCCCATGCTTTTATCGAACGCACCGGGTTCAAAGCGAAAAACGCGCGGGGAGACAATGGCGAGCTGTTCTCCGATATGGCCAAAGAGTTGGCGGACCCGGAGGATCAGAACCTGTTTGCCTCCTACGTGGAGCGATATACACTCACTGTTCAGAACGCGGTTAACGGCACTTGGGATATCCTCGATCGCCTCAAGGCAAATGGAACCCCCGTCCACGCCATCACCAATTGGTCGGCTGAAACCTGGCCAGAGGGTCTAAAGGTGCACCCCCGGTTGGGTGAGGTGTTCGGAACGTTGGTGGTGTCCGGTCAGGAAGGCGTAATGAAGCCCGACCCGCGTATTTTCAAACTTCTGTGCGAACGTGCCGCTGTTCAGCCCCAAGACTGCGTGTTTATCGACGATGGTTTGCACAATGTCGAAGGTGCGCGTGCTGTGGGAATGGACGCTATTCATTTTGTCGGCGCCCGAGCACTGGAAGCCGAATTGTCCGAGAGGGGAATACTATGAGCGAGTACAATTTCGCCTATCTCGACGAGCAAACTAAGCGGATGATCCGGCGGGCGATCCTCAAAGGACTGGCGGTACCCGGATATCAGGTGCCTTTTGCCAGCCGTGAAATGCCGATGCCTTATGGCTGGGGCACCGGTGGGGTGCAGGTCTCGGCCGCGACGCTGACGCCGGATGATACGTTCAAGGTGATTGATCAGGGCGCGGATGACACGACCAACGCGGTCTCGATCCGTAAGTTCTTTGAGAACACCGCCGGGGTCGCGACCACCGAAGAAACCGAAAAGGCCACTGTCATCCAGACCCGCCACCGGATCCCCGAGGCGGAACTGACCGAGGATCAAATCCTCGTCTATCAGGTGCCTATCCCGGAGCCTCTGCGCTTTCTGGAACCGCGTGAGACGGAAACGCGCAAGATGCACGCGCTTGAAGAATACGGGCTGATGCATGTGAAACTGTATGAAGATATCAGCCAGCACGGCGCGATTTCGACCTCGTATGCCTATCCGGTAAAAGTGTCCGGACGCTACGTGATGGATCCGTCTCCGATCCCTAAATTCGATAACCCCAAGCTGGAAATGGACGCGATCCAGCTGTTCGGCGCGGGGCGCGAGCAGCGCATCTATGCGGTGCCGCCGCACACCAAGGTCGTCAGCCTCGACTTTGAGGACTATCCGTTCGAGGCGACCAAGGCAGACCATCCCTGCGACCTGTGCGGGGCCGAAGACAGCTATCTGGACGAGGTGATCATGGATGACGCGGGCAACCGGATGTTTGTCTGCTCCGACACCGATTACTGCCGCTCGCGCCGCGCTGCCGGGCACGAAGGGCGTTTGGCCAAGGAGGATGCAGCATGATGCGTGAACACGTACTGGGAATTGATCATCTGGGCCTGACGGTTTCGAACCTTGAGGCGACCAAGGCGTTCTTTGTCGAGGCGCTGGGCTGGGATGTGGTCGGTGGACGGCCCGAATACCCCTCGGCCTTTATCAGCAACGGCTCGGCGGTTCTGACGCTGTGGCAGCAAAAGGGCGAAGATCAGCACGGCTTCGATCGTCACGCCAATGTCGGACTGCACCATGTGGCGTTCAAAATCCCATCGCGCGAGTCTTTGGATGTGGTGTTTGCCGCTGTGAAAGACTGGCCGGGTGTTCAGGTGGAGTTTGCGCCTGAACCTTCAGGTGCCGGGCCAAAAATCCATTTCATGATCCGAGAGCCGGGCGGCAATCGGATCGAATTTGCCTATGACCCGAGGTAGAGCCATGACCCCGTTGTTAAGCGTTCGGAATATCAGAAAAACCTATGGCACCCGGATCGGCTGTACCGACGTCAGCTTTGACCTTTATCCCGGTGAGGTGATGGGGATCGTCGGTGAAAGCGGCTCGGGCAAGTCGACGCTGCTGAACTGTCTGGCCGGTCATCTGGAACCAGACGCAGGGCAGGTGGTCTTTGACACGCGTGCCGATGGGCCGGTGGATACGGTGACGATGTCAGAACCCGAGCGCCGGATGTTGGGGCGCACCGACTGGGCCTTTGTCCACCAGCACGCCCGCGACGGGCTGCGCATGTCTGTCAGCGCGGGCGGCAATATTGGTGAGCGTCTGATGGCCGTGGGCGACCGTCACTATGGTGACATCCGCGACAAGGCCATCGACTGGCTGGGCCGGGTCGAGATCGAAGCGAACCGAGTCGATGACCGCCCTACCGCCTTTTCTGGTGGGATGCAGCAACGCCTGCAGATCGCCCGCAATCTCGTGACGGGGCCTCGGCTGGTGTTCATGGATGAACCGACGGGCGGGCTGGATGTTTCGGTTCAGGCGCGTCTGCTGGATTTGCTGCGCGGGTTGGTGCGCGAGATGGGGTTGAGCGCCATCATCGTCACGCATGATCTGGCCGTGGTGCGCCTGCTGGCGGATCGGCTGATGGTGATGAAAGACGGTCACGTGGTCGAATCCGGCCTGACCGATCAGGTGCTGGACGATCCGCAACATGCGTACACGCAGTTGCTGGTCTCAAGCGTGTTGCAGGTGTGAGAGATGATTGAACTGAACAACGTCAGCAAAAGCTTTACCCTGCATAATCAGGGCAGCGCGGTGATCCCTGTGATGGAGGGCGCGACACTCAGCGTGGCCCCCGGGGAATGCGTGGCTTTGACCGGAGCGTCCGGGGCGGGCAAATCCACCCTGATGCGGGTGATCTACGGCAACTATCTGGCTGCCTCGGGGCAAGTCATGGTGGGCGGCGTGGATGTGGCGCAGGCTGAACCGCGCGAGATTCTGGCCCTGCGGCGGGACACTCTGGGCTATGTCAGCCAGTTCCTGCGGGTGGTGCCGCGCGTGCCGACGCTTGAGGTGGTGGCCGAGCCTCTGCTGGCCGTCGGATGCGACCGTCAGGCGGCGCTCGACAAGGCGGCAGGGCTACTGGCGCGGCTGAATATTCCTGAACGCCTCTGGACGCTTAGCCCCACGACCTTTTCGGGCGGTGAGCAGCAGCGCGTGAACATCGCGCGGGGCTTTGCGCACGACTATCCCGCGATGCTGCTGGATGAGCCCACCGCCTCGCTTGACGTGCAGAACCGTGAAACCGTGCTGAGCCTGATCGAAGAGGCCAAAGCGCGTGGAGCGGCCATCATCGGCATTTTCCACGATGTCGGCGCGCGAGAGCGTGTATGCGATCGTGAGATCAACGTCTCGGATTTCACGCCGGGGATGGCCGCATGACCCTTGCGCCGATCATCGCGGTTGTCGGACCCTCGGGCGTTGGCAAGGACAGCGTGATCGAGGCGCTGGAGGCGCGCTCCGCACGAATTCACCGGATGCGCCGGGTGATCACCCGCCCCGAGGGCGAAGAGGGTGAGGATTTCGACCGGGTCTCCGAAGGCACATTTCAGCAGATGGTGGATGAGGATGCCTTTGCCCTGCACTGGCCCGCCCATGGGTTGCTGTATGGGGTGCCCCAAAGCATCCAGCAGCTGCGGGGCCAGGCGGATGCAGTTTTGGTGAACCTGTCCCGATCCGTGCTTTTGCGCGCGCAAGAGGTATTTGGCGATCTGGTCGTGATCTCGCTGACCGCCGACCCGCAGGTGCTGGCGCAGCGCTTGTCGGCGCGTGGGCGCGAAAGTGCGACGGATCAGGCACGGCGGCTTGAACGCGCGCAGACTACGCTGCCCGATGGATTGCGCCGGGTGGTGCAGATCGACAATTCCGGTCCGCTGGACCAGACGGTCAACACCATCCTGACCAAGCTTCAGCCGGAAAGTGCATAGCGATGGATCAGGTGAAACCGCCCGTACTCGGCCTCGCCCATCAGCGCCAGATCCGTGATGTGGAACGGTGCGGGCAGCAGGGGTGCAAGCCGCGTGTCCAGCGCATCCTGAACGGTGGCCAGCGTGGGTTTGTCCAACTTGCCGCTGAGGGTGATGTGAAAGCGGAACGAGTCCATCACGTAAGGGTATCCCCATTGCACCAGATTGACCTCATGCGCGGGCGACAGTCCGGTGCCACGACGACGCTGCAATTCGGCGTCGGATGCGGGCGCACGGAAGGGATCCAGATCGCGCACGCAGGCAGCCGCCAGCGCGTTCAGCGCCGCCTCGTCGCCTGTGGGGCGCAGGGCCAGAAACCGACCCAGTCGCGCGGTCTCAAGTCCATCCAATTTGACCGGGGCTTGCGCAGCGGCCAATTGCGCGCAAGCCTCGCGCAGCGCCTCAACCGTCTGCCCATTGCGCAGTCGGAACGGAGGCTTCATCGTCGCGTGCAGCCCGTATTTGCGCGGCACTTGCGTGACGGCGGCCACATCCACGCCGGGGATATCGGGGTGCGCGACCGAAGCGCCGGCCTCTATGTCCCAGCCCAGCCAGCTTGTGCCAAACCGGGTCCACTCGGCCCCGGCGGGTGGCGCAAAATAGATCGCGTATCGCGTGAATGTCACATTGGCCTCCTATGCGTGGCCTACCCAATAGCTCAGACCGTGTGAAGTTCAGATGACAGAAGAAATGATCCTTGCCAATGCCACGCTGGTTCTGCCCGATGAAACGGTCACAGGTAGCATCCGCATCACCGGCGAAACCATTGCCGAGATCGCCACGGGCAGCACCGTGCCGCCCGGCGCGGTGGATTGCTGCGGCGACTATGTCTGCCCCGGTCTGGTCGAGCTGCACACTGATAATCTGGAACGCCATATTCAGCCGCGCCCCAAAGTCGACTGGCCCCACGCGGCGGCGATTCTGGCCCACGATGCGGAACTGGCCAGCACCGGAATTACCACCGTATTCGATGCGATGCGCATCGGTTCGATCCCATCGGGCAACCGCTACAAGAAATACGCCCGCGAGCTGTCGCGCGAGCTGTGGGATCTGCGCGAACAGGATGCGCTGAAGATCAGCCATTTTTTACACCTGCGGGCCGAGGTCTGCTCGGAAACCCTCGTGGCCGAGCTGAACGAGTTCGGCCCCGAGGATCGCGTCGGTCTGGTGTCGCTGATGGATCACACGCCCGGCCAGCGGCAATTCCGCGACATGACCCAGCTTGAGGCCTATATGAAGGGCAAGCATGGCATGAACGATGATGACTTCCTGCAGCACGTGGCACAACTGAAGGCGTTGCGCGATCGGTTTGGCGATCAGCACGAGGTTGAGACGGTCAAGGCCGCCAAACGGTTCGGGGCGATGCTGGCCAGCCACGATGACACGACGCAGGATCAGGTGGCCGTTTCGGCGGGGCATGGCATCACGCTGGCCGAATTCCCCACCACGGTCGAGGCCGCCCGGGCCTGCCACGATCACGGAATCAAGGTTATGATGGGGGCACCCAATGTGATCCGTGGCGGGTCTCATTCCGGCAATGTCGCGGCGCAGGAACTGGCTGATCTGGGCCATCTGGATATTCTGTCGTCAGACTACGTGCCCGCCGCGCTGCTGCTGTCGGCAACCCGCCTGGGAGATATGTGGGGCAATATGGCGCGTGGCCTGCGTACCGTTACCCAGACGCCGGCTCAGGTGGTCGGTCTGGGCGACCGGGGCGAGCTGCGCTCGGGCACCCGCGCCGATGTTATCCGCTTTCGTATCCGCGAAGGCGCACCAGCGTTGAACGGGGTATGGTCGCGCGGGCGGCGTGTCGCCTGATAGGGCGCGTTAAATCACTACCAATTGGGCTCGGTAGAAAAGATATCGGTCCGGGGCAATGGTTTCCGGCCCGGCAATCTGGTCGAAACCAACCAGTGGCTGACCCGATATCAATAGCCCTCCGGGCAGCATGACCTGCGCGATCAGCGGGCTGAGGCGGGCTGCCTCGGCCACATCGTCTTCCTTGACGCCACGCCCGAAATCATAATGTGCCAACGCAATCTTGGGGCCGCCTTGTGCCAGCTTCTCCAACATCGGCTCGGCCTCGCCTTGCAGGAAATCCTCGGCCGGCGGAGTGCTGGAGGGATGGCATTGTAGCACCCGGTCCATCACCCAGATGCGCCGGTCGGACAGGATCTCGCGCAGGTGGTCATAGGTGCGGCCATTGCCCAGGCCCATGTCCAGAACGTCGCCGGGGTGATCCGCGATCTGTTCTACGGCCCAGTTCAGCCCATCGCGTTGGGCGGTCAGGCGGCGCAGCATTGAATCCAGTCGGCTCATTCGGGTCTCCGTATTTCGTTGGTCGCGACCCAGGGGACGCCGGGTCCATCCAGAAGAAGGTGCAAAAGGTCGTGGGTAAAGGCCCAGATCGCGTCATCATGCGCGAGGTGGTGGGTCAGAATGCCGAAGGGTTCGGAATTATCGCTGCGGCCTTCTCGTCGATCTCGCAATAACGCGGTTGTCGTGTCAATCAGACGCTCGGGCGACACTAGCCCCCGCGAGCCGCGCCAATCTATCGGATCAAGATGCGTGTTGACCAGGTGCAACCCGGGCGCGGCGGTGGGCGTGGCCCGAGGCGTGGCCGTGGACAAAATGCGATAGCCCAGTGCAGGCAGTTCCGCGACGACCTCGGGCGCGATACGGTTCCAGGGCGGTACGAACATAGGCGCCAAACGCTCGCCGAACAGATCCTGCAGCCGGTCCAACCCCTGCTGTGCGTCGCCAATGATCGTTGGCATCGACCGGTGCATCCGAAACTCGGATTTCTTTTCCTGCTTGGGCGCGTGGTTCAGATGCGCCCATCCATGGACGACGGGGATCAGAGTGCTGCTGTCGACCCGGGCGACAAGGCTTGTGTCGCACGTCTTTGGAATGACAGCCAGGTGAACTGGTACCCCAAGTGTATCCGACAGGGCGATCAGTCGGTCAAGCTGCGGTGTTGCCGAGATAGCATCATCGTCACGCCACCATAGGGGCAAAGACAGTCTGTGCTGTTCCCACACGGCCAATTCGTCCTGTAGTGGGCGCCAGTTGGGAATCATATACGGCCCTCCAACAGCGTCTTCGCGATCTCGACGGTTTTGGCAGCCCCGTCAAACCCACGGTCGGGAACGGTTCGTTCAGGGCCCGATGTCGCACTTACTATCGCCCGAGCCAGCAGTTCTGCATCTAGCATCTGGCTTGGAATGACTTCGATGGCTGGAAGGGCGTCTAGTGTTCGTGCGCGCAGCGTCTGCTCAACTTCGCTGCCGTCGTCGAAAGGGACAAACACGGATGGGGTTCCGGTCTGCAGAATATCCAGGGCGGTGTTGTATCCGCACATGCTGACCGATGCGGCTGCGATTGGCAGCATTTGTCGAAAATCGGGCCTCACCGGTTCCAACGTAACCGGCGCATCCTTGACCAAAGGCGTCAGCTGTTTGATGCGCGCTTGGGCATCCTGGCCTCCGACCAGCAGGCGCCAGCGCCTGTTGGGCATCTTTCGGGCAGCCTCGATGGCTGTCTGAAAGATCGGCTGTCCAACCGACCCTCCGCCTGCACTGACAAGGATTTCACCTTCACCAGTGCGCTGTGGGTGCGCGGTCGGCGCGTCAGGCGCAACGAATCCGGTATAGTGCAACCGCTTCTGAAGTTGCTCGGAAACCGGCCAGCTGACCTCAAGCGGGATGACTGTTTGATCCGAATGCACAAGGACACCGTCGTAGTGTTCGGATATGATCTGATCTGTCCGTTCAGCCTTGGAGGGCTTCGAGGGCGGCGCAAGAATGTCTCGGACCGATCCCAAGATGACAGGAGGTCGGGGGAACGCACGGGCCGCGTCCAAGGCGGCGGTGAACTCGGCCGACAACGACCTGCGCCCGAACGGGTACAACTCGGTGATCAGTACGTCCGGTGAGAAGCTTCTGACAGCTTTGGTCAGGGCAACACTACGAGCGGACATGTAATCCGCATCTGCCACCTCACCTGATTGCGTCAGCAGGCGCGTAAAGTTGGTACCGTCTGACCGCAGTGGGGGCAGCCCCAGCAAAGACATCCCAAAACTGTCCAGTTGGGGCGCAGGCATGCCACCAGATACTGTCAGAACTTCGTGCCCCGCTTGCACAAAAGCGCGTCCAAGGGTCAAGGCGCGACTCAAATGTCCGGTGCCCAGCAGGTGGGTGACCACGATCATCACTTTCATGCGACGGGCTCCGAGCGGATCAGGCGCACGGGCTCAGGCCACGCGCGCAGAGGTTGTGTTTCAACGATATACAGTCTGTTGCGTTTGATTTTAAAGGGGGGCGGCCCGTCGAAATTCCAATCCCATGCACTGGCCAGAATGACACGCATGATGCCTATGTGACAGACGGCCACCGTATCGGCCTGTAAGCCGTCAAGCCAGGGGCGCACGCGGTGCCAAAGCTCTGCGGGGCTTTCTCCGCCGGGTGGGCGAAACTGCCAGCTCCAATCTTCGATGTGGCGATAACCGCTGTCAGGGTCCGCGATCAGGTCGACCCCGCGCAACCCTTCCCATTCGCCCCAGTTCATCTCAGTCAAAGCGTCGTGGGTGTCTGGGGTGCGCCCAGAGACCAGACGCGCTGTTTCAACTGCGCGTTGCAGCGGGCTGGACCAGAGCTCGGCTTTATCCCAAGGTTCGGGCAGAGCATAACCCGCAAGATCCTGACGGGCATCATCGTCCAACGGAATATCACTGCGTCCCTGAATCCGGCCTGCGCGGTTCCAAGGTGTATGACCATGGCGGAGCAGCGCAAGTCTCGTCATCCCCGACCCTCGATCAAGGGGCGGACAGCTTTCCAAAAAGTCTCGGTTGCGTTCGGCAAAAGGTGACGGGCAGCGACGTAGGCGCGCGCCTCGGTTCCGGTTTTCAGGCGCTGCGTGTGGTCACGCAGCAGGCTTTGTAAATGTGCCGCTAGCCCTGCTGGCCCTGTCTCGGCCGTGGGGTAGGTCGAGGGCAGCAAAACATCCCGCACGCCGGGTCTATCCTGCGCAACAACTGGAATACCGCTGGCCTGCGCCTCAAGGTAGATCATACCATACGCCTCATTCACGCCCGGCCAGAGCAGGACCGACGCGGTGTCATAGCACATCTGAACTGCAGCACGGTCAAGTTGCCCCAGAAAGCGCACTTTGGACCCGAACCGGGCCATCATGGCCTCAACTTCGGGTCTGACGGGCCCATCGCCGACAATGTTCAAAGCCCATTGGCCTTTCAGATGCGCCAATGTTTGGGCCAGTATGTCGTAAGAAGCCAGCTTGTCGCCGTGGCGCATCATCGCGACCGTCAACATCGGCCCATCACATGAAGACGCCTCTGGCAAGTCTTCTGCGGGCAGGAACGGCGGCAGCTCGATCAGTTTCTGCGAGCCGAACCTTTCGCGCTCTAGGGTAATCAGGTCGTTCGCGGTGTGATAAAAGATCACGTCGGCCGCGTCACAAGCATTGTGTGCGGCTTTGGCGAAACCCGCCCAAGGGCCGGTCAAGCGGCTGGTCGCGCGCGTGCTTTCCAACTGAACATAGGGAATTCCTCGGGCGGAGCTGACACGTGGACCCAGCAAATCGGGGGCCTTGTAATAGTTGTGGTAGGTCACCCAAAGCGCGGTGTTTGTGGGCAATTCTGTTACAAGACGCTCTGCTTCGCGTTCCGCGGCTTCGTGCAGCTGCGTCTGAACCCGCGTGTCCCCGGTTTTGTCGTAGAGGCGAAGGGACGAGGCCAGCTCGACCGTATCACCCTGCGCGGCGATTGCGGTCATCAAGTTCCGGGCCATTTCCCTATCGCCGGACGGCACCGGGCTGTCCGGGGATTTCATCGGAGCGTAGAACGCAACCCGCGCCATCAGCCCCTGTCCGCCCCCAGAGCGGTCAGACGTTTGGACAAAAGTGCGATTCCGGGGTCCATACGGAAGTCAGCGATCAACCTGTCATAGGCCGCTTTCGCCATGTTTTCAGTTGATCCAGGGTCGGCTGCCATGCTGGAAATGGCCGCCGCCAGCGCGGTGGGGTCATCACTGGACAGCACACCGTGGGTTCCTGTTTCGATGAATTCGGGAATGGCCGAGACCGGGGTCGACAGGATCGGCAGCCGCTGAGACGCAGCCTCCATCAGCACATTGGGCAACCCGTCGCGATCTCCGTCCGTGGCAATGCGGCTGGGCAGCACAAACAGGTCCGCCTCGCGCATGGCGGCAATCACCTCGGGTTGGTCGCACGCGCCTTTCCAAGACAGGCGGTCCGCGACCCCTAAATCTTGTGCGAGGGTGCGTAGCGCGTCCCCCAAAGCGCCGCCGCCGATATGGGTCCAGTGCCAGTCCAGGGTTGTGGGCAATAAGGCGAAAGCGTCGAGCAGGCGGTCAAAGCCCTTTTTCTCGACCAGACGCCCTACGGAGAGCATGTGGAAGGGTGCATCGGGCGCGCGTGGGTTACGTTTCGGAGGAGACGGAAAACGGCTCAGGTCCAACCCGTGATAGATCAGATCAACGCGCGCGGGGTCATCGGCAAGGCTGCGCAGATGGTTTGCGCCAACGGCGGTGCATGTGGCGCCAAAAGATGCACCATGCGTTTCAGCGTGCAGTTTCTCGGCCTTTTCCCATTCGGGCGAGGTCCAGATGTCTTTGGCATGGGCGGAAAAGCTCCACGGTAGTCCCCGCATGATGGCGGCATAGCGTGCGACCGAAGACGGGGTATGCATAAAATGCGCATACAGGACACGTGTATCCTGCGGCAGTTCGGCGGCCAGAACGCACGCCTGCCCAAAGCGTCGGATGCGGTTATGTGTGGGGTCGCGGCGCAGATCAGCGCGCCAGATTCGGTATGCTTCGCCATAGCCGGGCATGGCGCGTGCAACAGCGCGGGCGGCCCAAACGCGCTGGGGTTCCTGATATAGGTATTCGGGTAGGTAATGGACCTGCCCTGTGAACCTTTCGTGCAGGGGATGACGTTTGACGTCAGTAGGATGGCGAAGCGACCAGATGTCAAACCGGTGGCCCGCATCCTGCAATGCTACCAATTCTTGCGCGATAAACGTTTCCGACAGGCGCGGCCATCCTTTGACCAGCACCGCCAGTTTCGGTTGTGTAAGGCTCATCCGGTGGCCCGTTCCTGCTCTCCGGTCAGCAAGGCGTGTACTCGACTTGTGACATAGTCCAGACCGTCCAGCAGCCCATCGCAGATGACCTCGGATGGAAGGGACTGATTGGGCAATGCTCGGATGGCATTGATCATCGCATCGGTCGTCAACCCATCGCGGCTTTCGTCGAGCATTCGAACAAGGCCCAGTTCTTCGGCGCGCGAGGCCCGGATCCATTGTTCCAGCCGGGGCGTGGTGCGGGGCACGATCACGGCACGCTTGTCAAATGACAGCACCTCGCAAAACGTGTTGTAGCCGCCCATACAGACCACACCCGCCGCACCGGCAAACAGGGTTTCGATCTGGGATTCAAATCCGACGGCCGTTACGCGACCGTTCAGGGCTGCGACGCGCGTTTCAAACTCTTCGCGCAGTTCTCCTGACAGGAAGGGGCCGTAAACTAGAACAGCCCGAGGCGAAAGCGTCGGGTCGTGCTCGTAGGCGGACAACACAAGGTTTACCATCGCCTTGCCATCGCCTCCGCCGCCGGGCGTGATCAGGATGTAAGGCTGCTCGGGCGGTTCTGCGACCGGTCCCAGATCGCGGCGCAAATATCCGGTCCAGTGCATACGCGCTTGGGTGGCAGGGCTAAGAGGCAACCCCTGTGTTGGATCATAGATCGACCGCAACCCATAGACCCAAATCTCATCATAATAGGTCTCGGTGGCATCCAGGGCTTCTTTTCGGTCCCATTCAGCGGCCAGCACTTCGGGCTCGTCTAACACGTCACGCAAGCCCAGGACGATCTGGGTTCGTTTGGTTTTCAAAAGGCAGTCCAGCGTTGGCAAAAGTTCCCCGCGAAATCCGGTGGGTTCTTTGTCAACGATCAGAACATCAGGATAGAATTGCTGAACGGCAGTTTGGATAAGGCTCGAGCGCAACTCCGTCACGTCTTCAATCCCCATCCCCATCGTCTGCGAGGCATAAGACCCGTCGGCGCGCTTGGTAACCCCCGGCAGGCGTACGTGGTCGACGCGACGGGGAAAGGTGAAGCGGCCTGCAACTGGAGACCCGGTCAAGATCAACGCCGAAGCCGAAGGATCAGCCTGAGTTATTGCAGCTGCCAAAGCACGGGATCTGCGCAAATGCCCCAATCCGAACGTATCATGGCTGTAGAACAGGATGCGAGGCGCACGGCCGGTTTTGTCGTTTTGTTTTCCTAGGCTCATTCTTTCGCCCGTCTTAGTGTCTGAGTGCAACTCCGCGCGCTTGCACGTCTATCGTATTTGTTTTTCGGCTGCTTGTAAAAAACTCTGCTTTGACCTGCCGAAACCGACAAACATGGCGAATTGGCTACATGTTGTAGATCCTTTCTGTGGTTCGCCGTGTTTTCCACCAATGGATACAACCATCTAAGCCGTGCAACGCACCCCGCTCCTCATATTCAGTTTTTGTCAGATTGGAAACACTCGACACGTGCCTATTGTACCGCGCACCCAGTAAAAAACCGTTCCCGAAAACAAGCGGTTGATGATTTGAACACGCAAATGTGCTTTTGTATTGTGCGTTGCAAATGTCGAACTGGATAGAATCCCCTATGAAACCAAGATTTGGTGCCATCCTTGCCCTGTTGATCTGGGCGACCACTTTGGTGTTTGCAGTCGGGGCCACAGCGCAGACCTCGCTTATACCCGGTTATACAACGAACTCTGATACTGCAGCATCTACGACCGAAGAGGGCGACCTGGCTACTGCCATCCGGTCGGCCACCGAGGCCGGAGCCAGTGTCATCGTTATCGACAGTGCGGGCAAAGTCGTGTCTTCGGGTCAACAAACAGTATCGGCTGACGGTGCGGGCCCTTCAGACCCGATGTCTGATGGCTCTCAACTTATGAAAGCGCAGGAGAGGTTCTCTAAGTTCCGCGAGTCGATGCAATCCCGGCTCGAGGCGCTTCCCTATTCGATCTTCGAGGTCAAATACGTCCTGCGTCAGACCAGCCCCGATGGTCGGATACAGACCTATGTCGAGGTGCTGTTCTGGAACATCCTGTTCCTGCTGCTGGGGCGTTGGCTCTCAACCGAGATTTACGGCAAGCGCATTGCCAAAGGGATTGTCGTCGCGCGGTCCAAGGAAAACCCGCAAGGTTATCGCGAAAAAATGCCGTTTCTGGTGTTCCGCTTCCTTATGGGGATCGGGGGCACGATCTTTGCCATGCTGATGGCCCTGATCGTCGGGTTCCTGTTCTTTGGCGAGGCTGAGGACATCTCGATCCAGTTTACGGTAACAGCGATTTTCGCGGCCTTCTTCCTGTCGCGCACGGTCTCTGATCTTTGGCGCATGGTATTGTCACCGTATCTCAGCCAGTACCGGCTGCCGCCCTTTTCCGACCGGGACGCCAAGCGGCTTTATATCTGGGCATCGGCGATCGCGACTTACGACATTTCGGTCGTGATGTTTTCGACATGGGTTGCGGATTTCGGGTTGAACTACAACGTCTATGCCATGGTCTATGGCGGTCTGACTATGCTGGGCGCGTTGGGCAATGTTCTGATGATACTGTTCAACGGCCGTGCAATTTCCAATGCCATCCGGGGCGGGCGAGCCAAAGAACAAGTGTCATGGATACTGCGCTTTATCTCTTTGGCGTGGGCGCCAGTTTTGATCCTGTATATCGTTTTCAGTTGGTTCAAACTGGCCGTCGATCTTGTGCTGGAGAATGAAAACTCGATCCCTATTGTTGCCAGCAGCTATGCCATCTTCATGTCGGTCGTGATTGCTTATGGCGCGATGAACTATCTGCTCGAGCGGTATTTTGACCGAAACCGTCAGATAGAAGAAATGAACGCCGAAGGTGAGGTCAGCCCAGTGGAAGTGGTTATAGAGACCCCTCTGGCCGAAAAACGCGCGCATTCGATTGTGACCTATGAGGATCTGGCCCGTCGTGTCGCGGGTATCCTGGCCTTTGTGGTGGGCCTTTATGCGCTGGTTGTCATCTGGAACCCGGATGCCAGCTGGAGCGAGGAACTGCCCATCGAACGGTTCCTGGATGTGATGGTCATCATGTTCATCGGCTATATCCTGTTCCATTTCTTCCGCATCTGGATCGATACGAAGATCGCAGAAGAGATTGACGATGGCGGTGCCGAGGCCGAGTTGGGTGATGAAGGAGGTGAAGGTGGGCAGAGCCGCCTTGCCACTTTGCTACCCCTGTTCCGGGGGGCCATATTGGCTGTGGTCGTTGTCACCATTGTCCTGATCGCACTGATGGAGCTGGGCATCAATGTCAGCCCGCTATTTGCTGGCGCGGGTGTCGTTGGTCTGGCCGTGGGATTTGGCTCTCAGACCCTTGTGCGGGATATCTTCTCGGGGGCATTCTTCCTAATGGATGACGCGTTTCGCAAAGGGGAATATATCGACATTGGCGATGTGAAAGGCACGGTCGAAAAGATTTCGGTCCGGTCGTTCCAGTTGCGCCACCACTTAGGTGCGCTGAACACCATCCCCTTTGGCGAGATCAAAGTGCTGACGAACTATTCTCGTGACTGGGTGATTATGAAGCTGCCCTTGCGGGTGACTTATGACACCGATGTCGAGAAGGTGCGTAAGCTGATCAAGAAGCTGGGTCAGCAATTGCTGAGTGACCCTGTGATCGGCGACAATTTCATTCAGCCGCTCAAGTCTCAGGGTGTGATCGAGATGCAGGATTCAGCGATGATCATCCGCGTCAAGTTCATGACCAAGCCTGGCGATCAGTGGCTGGTACGCAAGAAGGTTTATCAGGAAATTCGCGAACTGTTCGCGCGCGAAGGTATCCGCTTCGCCCATCGAGAAGTGACAGTGCGCTTGGCCGATGAAAAAGCTACCGAAGATCTGACGCCGAAACAGCGCGAGGCAGTAACGGGCGCTGTTCAGGCCGCGATTGACGAGGACTATCTGGACGATATCGGCCCTGGTGGAGGGGATGACAGGTAGGACGCGCTCCCGCCTCTTTTGGACGCGTCTCTGACGAGACGCACTCAAAAGCGTTGGGCCGGGCCGCGCGTTCCGCGCGGCGGTTGCGCTATGGCTTAAGCGAAGGCCAGATGGGATCAGACGTTCCCAGTTTGGAGGCAGGCCGGGACCAGATCATATCCGTGCCACCCACGCGAAGGGCTGGTTTGAGGCGATGGCCGACACCCCAGTCGGATTTCTCAGGGGCCTGCGCATAATCGGTTGGGTTGGCGCGAGTGATTTCATTTGAGGTTTCGGCTTTACCCAACACGGCCAGCAACTCGGCCGTTCGGGCCAGAGACAGTCGCGCCTGCATGATCGAATTGCCCAAGGCTGCTTCGGACAACGCCGACAGCGCTGCGGCCGCCATCAGATAGCCGGTCGCGTGATCCAACGCCTGAACCGGCAGCGGCGTTGGTTTATCTGCTTTGGCCCAGCTGCGCCCGGCATCCGCGATGCCCGCGCTCATCTGCACAAGGCTGTCAAAACCGCGCCGATTGGACCAAGGTCCCAACCAGCCATAGGCATTCAAGGTGACTTCAATGCGGTTGGGTGCCAGCGCATCCCGTTTCGTCTGTGTCAGGCCAAGCGCGTCCAGTGCGCCAGGGCGATAACCATGCACGAACACATCCGTCTGAGAGAGAAGGTCTTGCACGGCTTCAAGGCCGGCGGGTGTTTTCATATCCAGATAGGCGCAACACTTGCCCAGCGAAATATCGGGGATCACGCCGGGTTCGTCCCAGCCAGGGGGGTCGATGCGTAGAACTTCGGCGCCAAACCCCGCCAGCGTGCGCGTCGCAATCGGGCCTGCAAGTACGCGGGTCATGTCCAGAACGCGTAACCCTGCCAACGGACGTTCGGCTGTCGCTTGCGGTCGGTCGCGTAACGTAACTTGACGCGGATTGTGCCAGCCGATCAACGGATCGCGGGAGACAGCCCGGCCCTGTGGATGTTCCAGCCATTCCGAGCGGCTGCGCATTGCGGCTGTTGCTCCTCCCTCGGCCACTATGGCTGCTTCTAAATCGACGATAGACCATGTTCTGACTGCTTGGGCCACGGCATCCCTGTCAGGCTTGACCTTGAGAACTTTCAGGGCGGCCTGCCGATGGGCGGGCAGGTTCGTATGCAACCTGATCCAACCGTCGGATGCCTGATAGTCTCCGGCGATGGCGTCCCAGAGGCTGGGCATTTCCCACCCTTCCGGTTTGAACGAGAAACCGTACCACAGCGAGGCCAAACGGTGATCAACCGTTAATTCGGGCGCGTCGCTGACAAGGTTCAGCGACTTCATCAATCGGATGAGTTCCTGACCGACGGCCGCAAAGCTCGCGGTTGCCAGCTCGGACACGGCAAAAGCGCTGGGCCGCGCCCCGCTGCCGGTCACGCGGTAGCTGTCGGAAGCGGGAAGCGCAGAGAGCAGGGTCATTGTTGATAGGGGTCCAGACTGTCACGCAGCCCGTCGCCAAGGAAGTTGAAGGCCAGAACCACCACGATGATTGGTAGCATCGGAATTGCTGTCCACGGGTAGATCTCGATCGAAGCGAGGTTCTGGGCATCGTTCAACATTACGCCCCAACTGACGGCTGGAGCCCGCAAACCAAGTCCAAGGAAGGACAGTGCTGTTTCCCCAAGGATCATTGCAGGTATCGACAGCGTGGCCGAGGCGATCAGATGGGACATGAAGTTCGGCAGCAGGTGCTTGCGGATCACGCGGCCCGAACTTGCGCCCATCATCTCGGCAGCGCGGACGTATTCTTCTTCGCGCAGCGACAGGAACTTGGCGCGCACGGATCGCGCAAGGCCAGGCCAGTCTAATATCCCGAGGATGATCGAGATGATGAAGAACACAGCCACGGGGCTCCAGTTCGAGGGCACCGCCGCAGACAAGGCCAGCCACAACGGCAGTTCGGGCAGTGACCGTAGAATCTCGATGACGCGGTTGATGACCCAGTCGATCTTGCCGCCGAAATAGCCCGCCATCGACCCGAACAAGATGCCCAGGAAGAACGACACCGAGATACCGATCAGACCCACCGTCAGCGACAGTTGCGCGCCATAGAGAATGCGGCTGAAGACATCCCGACCCAGACGGTCGGACCCCCACAGGAACAGCGTTGCGCCTTCGGGCGCACAGAACAAATGCGTGTCCGACTTGATCAGCCCCGCCAGCTTGTATTCGGCCCCTTCACAGAAGAACTGGAGCGGGCGCGGATCGCTGGTGTCGGTCACAGCTTTCCACTGGAAGGTCTCAAGGTCGGCCTCGATCACCGTCGGGTAGACAAACGGACCGACGAATTCGCCTTCGTGGAACCAGTTGACGCTTTGGGGCGGGGCATAAAGATGCTCGTCATTGCGTTCATTCGCACCATAGGGGGCAATGAACCCAGCAAAGGGCAGCATCAGGTAGCACAGCAGCAGGAAGATGCCCGAAATCAGGCCCAGTTTGTGGGTGCGGAATTTGCGCCAGACCAGCAGCCAGTTGGGGGCGTCCAGATCGGCGCGCTCAAGCTGTTGCAGGGCGGCGTCTGGATCGAAGGGTGCATCGTCGACATAACGATCATCAGAGCGTTTGGTCATGCTTCACGCCCCTCATACCGAATTCGCGGGTCCAGCATGACCAGCAAGATGTCCGAGATCATGGTCCCAATCAGCGTCAGCAGGGCCACAAACATCAGGATAAAGGCCGACAGGAACTGATCCTGCGTCTTGAGCGCCGTCAGCAGGGTCGGGCCAATGGTCTGCAAACCCAGCACCACCGAGACCAGGACCGACCCCGACACCATAGAGGGAAGCAAGTTGCCGATATCGGCCACAAACGGGTTGAAGGCCACGCGCAGGGGATACTTGGTCAACATCCGCGACGGTGCCATACCCTTCGCTATGGCGGTTTCCACATAGGGTTTGCCCAGCTCGTCCAGCATGTTCGCGCGTAGCCGCTGCATCATCGCGGACGCGCCCGAGGTGCCGATCACGAAGGTTGGAACAATCAGGTGGATCAGGATGGACTTCAGCTTGTCCCAGCTCATCGGCTGCCCCTCGTAGATCGGATCCATCAAACCCCCGATGGGTAGGTTGAAATATTGGTGACCGTAGTAGAACAAGATCAACGCCAGCAGAAAGTTTGGCGTGGCCAGACCCAGATACCCTACGAAAGCCGAGGTATAGTCGATCCAGGTCCGTGACCGCGCCGCCGCGAGTACGCCCAGCGGCAGGGCGACGGCATAAACAAACAGGATCGCGGCAAGGTTCACCACAACGGTCAGCCACAGGGTGTCGCCCACGATCTCGGCTACGGGACGATCGAACTCGAAGGACCAGCCGTAGTTGCCTTGTATCAGGCCTTCAAACCCATGTGGCCCGGGCCAGAACCCCATCCAGATCAGGTATTGTTCCCACATCGGACGGTCCAGAGCGTATTCTGTGCGTAGAAATTCCGCCTTGGCTACACCTGCAGACTGACCCGATGCCTGAAGCTCTGCGATCTGGTTGCTGAGGTAATCTCCGGGCGGCAGGTTGATGATCACGAAGATCAGCACTGACACCACAAGCAGCGTCAGCAGCATCGTGAAAAAGCGATACACCACGTAGCGCAGCATTACCATTTAGCTGCTCCTGTCAGTCGGCGAAGAAGAACTCGTCGGGTCGGTGAATACCAAAATGCGCGCCGGGTTCCCATGCCCACATGGCCTGTTCGGGTACGTTGCGCAGACGGTTCGATACTACGACGGGTTGTGGGGCACCATTCAGGATACCAATCGCATAAAGCTGGTCAGCGTGGATCTTCAGCATCTCGGTCCACACGGCTTTGCGCTCATCATCTGTGGTCGCGATTTCCCAGTCATGAGCCAGTTCCATCAGCCGTGCGGCTTCAGGCATATCAGGGGCTTCCCCTACATCACCACCGGTTTGATAATATTGACCCCATTTCGGCCAAGCCAGAAACACCTGATCCGTTGGGGCCAGATAGGCAGGTGATGTGTGGGCTTGCGGAATGCCGTCATCCCAGCCGAACCAGACCGAGGCCATGGTGTTGCCCGCAAATACTCGGTTGCGCAGGATGTCGCGGTCCAGCGGGCGCATTACCAGATCAACACCAATCTCACGCCACGTATCTGTCACGATCTGCAGGGCATTCTCGACCTCCTGACGCTCGCCTGCGGTTTCGATGATCAGCTCCATCGGGCGACCGTCAGGCAGAAGGCGAACACCGTTCTTGTCGCGTTTGTTCAGCCCGGCTTCATCCAGCAATGCGTTGGCCTTGTCGATATCATACTGCGCCCAGGCCTTGGCGTTTTCTTCGTTGTAGAAAGGAGAGGCCGGCAGGACCGACATCGCGCCCGGCTGTGCCAGTTTGAAATATAGCGCCTGATTTATCGTCTTGCGGTCGATGGCCAGCGAAAGCGCGCGCCGTACGCGCACGTCACGCAGTACATCACGCCAGCCTTCATCGGAATAGTTCAAGTTGGGATAAATCGCGATCTGGGACGCAACACCAGTTTTCCAAAGCAGTGTCTTGTAGTCCCCGCCGGCTTCACCTTTTTTCAGGATCGACGCATCCCGGAACGCCAGCCCGCGACCTTGAAGATCGGTCTCGCCTGCGTTGGTTTTTGCGGCAACCAGACCGGGTGCCACGATCTCCATCTCGACCACGTCGATATAGGGCAGTTGGACGCCCTTGCTGTCGATACGGTGGTAGTAAGGATTGCGCACGAAATTGTGCCGGATCTTTTTACCTGAGCTGGCGTTCAGCCAGGGTTGCAGTGTCGGCAACTCGTGATTGTCGAACTTATAGAGGTTGTCGAGTTTGTTGTGCAGTGCAGCCCAGCTTTTGACGCGGGCGTCCTCGACGTAAAAGGCCAGCTCCTCTGCATCTGCGAACTTCTCGTGATATTGTTTCAAAAACTCAGATGGGCGGTAGATAAACGGCGGGCGCGCCTGAGCAAGCGACTGCAGGAAATCCGGGTTTGGGTCTTCCCATTCAAAAACAACGGTTGTTTCATCCGGGAAGGTGACGGTCGGTGTCTTGCCTTCGACGATCAGAAAATCTGGTGGTCCCGACGGGCTGAGCAATTCATTGTTTGCCACGTCCTCCCACCAATACCGGAAATCCTCGGATGTGAAGGGGGATCCATCCGACCATTTGTGGCCTTCGCGTAGGTTCAGAGTGAATTTCCGGTTGTCTTCGGTGTCAAAGGATTCCAGCAGATCGGGCACGATTTCGTAGTTCTCATCGAACCCTACCAGCCGGGCGTAGCCATAGACGACCATCTGCCGGACGTCCTTCGAACGGGTAACCATGGTTCGCAAGGTTCCTCCCGGAGTGCCGAATTCGCGCCCCTTGGCGTTCAGATCGACGATCAGTGGTTCGGCGGGTAGGCGTTCTTGCACAGGGGGGAGGTTCCCGGCAGCCACTTCGGCTTGCCAGAAAGCGCTTTCCTGCGGGGTGGGTGTCTCGGCCACGACGGGCGGAAACCAAAACGCAGACAGGGCGGCTGCCAGGATCAGGGGGCGAGGGGTCTTAAACATGGCATCGTACCTTATGGCCGGGCTCCATCTCTACCAACGAAGGTATCACGGAGTCCGTAAATCGGAAGGCGTCTTCCCAACTGTCGGGGGAACCGGCGCCCAAAGCAACCAAATTCAGGTCAATGGGCCGGTTGATGTCGGGTTCCGGTTGAGCGGCAATCAGCGCCTTTGTGTAGGGGTGGTGCGGGTTGTAGAACAGGGTCTCGGGCGGCGCTTGTTCCACCACAAGACCCCGGCGCATCACCGCGACTTCGTCGGCAATGCGGGCCACGACAGCAAGGTCGTGAGAAATAAAGAAGTAAGACAGGTTCAGGCTGTCCTGCAGGTTTTCCAGCAAGGTCAGGATCTGCTCTTGCACAGAAACGTCCAATGCCGAGGTCGGCTCGTCGCAGACAATCAGCTGTGGGTCCAGCATCATTGCCCGTGCGATCGACAGACGCTGTCTCTGGCCGCCCGAGAACGCATGCGGGTAGCGCTTTAGCATGTCGGCATTCAAACCGACGCGTTTCAACATGTCTGCCGCTTTGTCACGTTGTTCAGCTGGTGAGCCGATATTGTGAATCTCAAGCGGCTCGGTCATGGCGTCCTGAATGCGCATGCGCGGGCTGAGTGAGCTGTAAGGGTCCTGAAACACCATCTGAGCCTTGCGCTGAAACGCGGTGCGCTGGGCGCGGGTCATTTTATGGACCGTGATCGGATCGGCGTCGGGCGCGGTGCGAAACAGCACCTCGCCGCCCGGATCGGGGGGCTCGGCCCCTAGTGCAATACGGGCTGCGGTGGTTTTGCCCGATCCGCTTTCACCGACGATGGCCAGTGTCTTGCCGCGCGCCAGATTCAGATCGACGCCCCGACACGCGTAGATCATTCGATCGCCCTGCCAACCCTTGCTGGAGCGCATCGTATAGGTTTTGGACACATCCTTCATTTGCAGGATGAGGTCCTCATGGGGCATGGGCAGCCCTACTGCGTCCTTTTCAGGAATCGCGGGCGCGGCATTGAACAATTGCTGCGTGTATGGATGCGCTGGCGCGGTCAGAATTGGCGCAGCAGCGCCGGCCTCCATGACGCGGCCTTTGTGCATGACGACCACTTGTTCGGCCATGTTCGCCACCACGCCCAGATCGTGTGTCACAAGGATAAGCGCCATGCCCGTCTCGCGCTGCAGCTCCTTGATTAGCCCCAGCACCTGCGCCTGAGTGGTCACGTCCAACGCGGTGGTCGGCTCATCCGCGATCAGCAGCTCTGGCTTGGCGACCATCGCCATCGCGATCATCGCGCGTTGCCGCATCCCGCCGGACAGCTCGAACGGATAAGAATCATAGGCGCGTTGCGGATCGGGGAACCCAACGCGTTCGAATTGGGTCAGAACCTCTTTACGGGCTTGCGCCTCAGATGCGCCGCGATGCAACCACAGAACTTCGCTGACCTGATTGCCGATCTTGTGCAGCGGCGACAGCGACCGCATCGGTTCCTGAAAGATCATCGAGACCCGATTGCCGCGAATGTCGCGCATCTGGCGCTCGCTGATCGCGGTCAGGTTTTCCATGCCTTTGGAATCATTCAGAGTAATGGTCCCGCTGCGAATTTGCGCCGTGCGTGGGAGGATCCGAAGTGCTGCGCGGCACGAGATGGTTTTGCCAGAGCCGGACTCGCCCACCAGTGCCAAAGTCTGCCCGGCCTCGACGTCAAAACTGACACCTTGAACAACGGCCTCACCAGCACCGAACCCGATGCTAAGATCCCTGACAGACAACAACGCAGTCATGCGGGTTTTCCACCCGTTCGGCCGTCACTCGGCATAGGCTTGATCAACTCCCCGTGTTTTTTGACACAGTTTCGCGCGGTTGCCCCTGTTTAGTCAAACCCGTTCTTGTGTTGAAATGTCGCGTAAATATGAAACTGCGGCGAAATTGCCTACACAAACCCTTGATGATTTGTCATCACAGGCGGTGTCGTTGCCTTGTTATGCGTCGGCAACTATCAAGGAGAGATTTCCCAGTGTCCGATCCCCAAAGTCGTCTTGATCTGTTTATCGACCGTATGGTCTCGCAAAGGGCTTGTCTGGACTTTGCCATTGACCAGACCCAGGACATGCCGGGACCGGTGTTCGAATTGGGGCTGGGCAATGGTCGCACCTATCATCACATGGTGCAGTATGTGCGGAACCGACCGGTCTATGTGTTCGAACGCGCGGTCGCGTCACACCCGGACTCGACACCTCCGGACGATCTGGTGATTCTGGGGGATGTCCGCGAGACGTTGCCGGCATCGCTGGACCGTTTTGGCGCAACCGCCAGCCTGATTCATGCTGACCTTGGCGGGCATAACCGCGAAAAGAACGACGCTTTCGCGCGGTTTGTATCCCCTCTGATCGAGCCGTTGCTGGCCGAGGGCGGACTGATGGTGTCTAGCGACCGCATGTATTTTGACGGATTGACCGAGTTGCCTTTGCCCGACGGGGCCGTCGCGGGGCGCTGTTTCGTCTATCGCCGCTGAAGGGGAGGCCAATGCTGTTTTATGATTGCTCGACCGCACCTAATCCGCGCCGTGCGCGGATGTTCTTAGCTGAAAAAGGGCTTGAAATTGAGACGCGTGACATCTCGATCGCCAAAGGCGAGCAGTTGAGCAATGAATTCCTTGCGGTCAATCCAAATGGCACTATTCCCGTACTGGTCACAGATGAGGGGACCGCGTTGACCGAAAACCTTGGCATCGCGGCGTACCTCGAAGCCCGCTTCCCCGAACCGCCGCTGATGGGCCGTACCTCTGACGAAAAGGGGTTGGTTCTGATGTGGAACAGTATTGTCGAACAGCAAGGCGGTGCGCCGGTCGCCGAGGCGCTGCGCAATACCCATCCCGTTTTCGAAGGTCGCGCGATTCCCGGCCCGGCGAATTATGCGCAAATCCCGGAATTGGCCCAACGCGGGATCGAAAGGGTGAGGCGATTCCTCGACATGCTCGAAGGGCGCTTAGCGGAAAGTGCCTATGTCGCAGGTCCGGAGTTTACCCTGGCTGATATCTCGGCCTTTGTATTTGTAGATTTTGCGCGCGTCATAAAAATGCGGATTCCGCAAGAAAACAAAGCGACTCAGGCATGGTTCGATAAGGTCGCAGCGCGCCCCAGCGCCCAACTTTAATTTCGTTGAATTCAATCGACACAATTCGTCGTCACGAACTGTACATAAATGTCTAGACAGAAGTGAACAGTGCGTCTAGCGTCCCGTTTAAGTCATGCAGGGGAGAGCGGGATGAAGTCTCAGTATCGCGTTGTGGTTATCGGAGGCGGGGTCGTAGGCGCTTCGGTTTTGTATCATCTGGCCAAGTTCGGCTGGTCGGATGTGGTGATGCTTGAGCGACGACGGCTGGCCTCGGGGTCATCGTGGCACGCAGCGGGCGGTATTCACGCGCTGAATGCCGATCCAAACATGGCGGCGCTGCAAGCCTATACGATCGACCTGCTGAGTGAGATCGAGAAAGAATCAGGCCAGAATATCGGTTTGCACATGACCGGCGGTCTGACCTTGGCAGGTACGCCCGAACGGTGGGAGTGGTTGCAGGCGAATTACCGTATTTTCCAGTCCATCGGCATTGATGACTGCGAATTGTTGTCGCCGGAAGAGGCGCAGAAACGCTGCCCGATCATGTCCACCGATGGCGTCTTGGGCGCGATGTGGGCTGATCGCGAAGGCAATATCGACACGACTGGTACGGTCCAGGCCTACGCGACGGCGGCGAAAAAGCGCGGTGCGGAATACTATGAGGAAACCAAGGTCGAAAGCCTGACGCAGACGGCCGATGGGTGGGAGGTTGTGACCGACAAGGGCACGATCACCTGCGAGCATGTGGTCAACGCGGCGGGGCTCTGGGCGAAGCAGGTCGGGCGCATGGCGGGGGTAGAACTGCCGGTTTCTCCGCTGAAACACCACTATCTAATCACCGATACCGTGCCCGAGGTCGCGCAGGCCGATTTCGAGATGCCGATGACCGTGGACCTAGAAGGGTTCACCTATATGCGGCAGGACCAGAAAGGCGTTCTGGTCGGTATCTACGAGGTCGAGCACGAACACTGGGCCATGGACGGCGCGCCGTGGAACTATGGCGAGGAACTGTTTCAGGAACAGCTGGATCGGATCGAGAATGAGCTGACACTGGGTTTCGAACGCTACCCCTCGATCCAGAATGTGGGTATCAAGACTTGGGTGAACGGCGCCTTCACTTTTGCGCCGGACGGCAACCCTCTGGTCGGGCCGGTGCCGGGCAAGCGTGGCTATTGGTCGGCCTGTGCTGTGATGGCGGGCTTCCTGCAAGGTGGCGGCGTTGGCAAAACACTGGCCGAGTGGATGATCCATGGCGAGCCCGAAGCCGACGCGTGGCCGATGGACGTGGCCCGCTTTGGCGATTTTGCGCAAAACAAGCGCTATATCCGCGAAACCACGGGGCAGTTCTATTCACGCCGCTTCGTGATGACCTATCCGAACGAGCAATTGCCTGCGGGGCGTCCTCTGAAAATGGCCCCGGCGCATGATGCTATGACCGAAGCCGGGTGTAAGTGGGGCGTCAGCTGGGATCTGGAAGTGCCACTCTATTTTGCGCCGAAAGGGTTCGAGGAAACGCCAACCCTGAAACGGTCAAACGCGCATGACATCGTGGCTGAGGAGTGCAAGGTGATCCGCGAGGGTGTCGGTTTGATGGATATTACCGGCTTCTCGCGGTTCGAAGTCAGCGGCCCCAACGCGCAGGTTTGGCTGGACAGGGTGATGGCTTCGAAACTGCCTGCGCCGGGGCGTGCCAAGCTGGCCCCGATGCTGGGTGAGAACGGGCGGCTGAAGGGTGACCTGACCGTTCTGAACTGGGGCGACGGGACGTGGTGGATCATGGGCAGTTATTACCTGCGCGCCTGGCACATGCGGTGGTTCGATGACCACATGATCGACGGTGTCTCGGTCCGCGATCTGGGCGAAGAATATTGCGGGTTTGCGGTGGTTGGCCCGAAATCGCAGGCGGTGGTCGAGAAGCTGGCCGAGCAGGATATCTCGGGCCTGAAATTCATGGGCTGCGGCGAGTTCGATATTGGTTTGGTCCGCGCCCGCGTGGCCCGTATGTCTGTGACCGGCGAGAAGGGCTATGAGATCAACTGCCGCTATGGCGACCACATCAAACTGCGTCGGATTTTGCTGGAAGCCGGGGCCGACGAAGGTATCCGCGAATGTGGCTTCAACGCGATGCTGTCCACGCGGCTTGAAAAGAGCTTTGGCATCTGGTCGGCGGAATTCACGCAGCTTTATACGCCGGGCATGACCGGGATGGATCGCTGGATCGACTGGGACAAATCCTTTGTCGGCAAAGAGGCTGCCTTGGCGGAACGCGACGGCAACGGACCGGCCCAAGTGCAGGTCACGCTGGAGGTCGACGCATTGGACGCTGACGCCAGCGGGTACGAGCCCATCTGGGCGGACGGCGAACGCGTGGGCTTTGTGACCTCGGGCGGGTACGGCCACTATACCGGCAAATCGCTGGCAATGGCGCTGGTCAACCGAGACAAGGCCGAGCCGGGGACCGAGTTGTCAGTGCATGTGGTCGGTGTCGAACGCTCTGCACGGATCGTTGCGCCATCACCGTACGACCCACAAGGCAAAGCGATGCGAGGCTGAACATGGAAGCTCAACGTGGCAGACGCAGGCGGGGACGTGGGGCCGAAGCCGCCCCCGCACCCAAACGGGATGTGAATTACCGCCAGCTCAGAAACCCGTTTCCGCCGATGGAGGTGTTCTCGGCGGATCAGATCGCCGACATGCACGCGTCGTCCTTACGTCTGTTGCAGGAACTGGGCATCAAGGTGCTGCTGCCCGAAGCGCGGTCGTTGTTCGCCAAGGCTGGGGCCAAGGTCGATGAAGACACCGAGATGGTGTTTATTGGCAAGGATATGGTCGAGGCCGCTGCCGCCTCGGCCCCCAAATCCATCGCTTGTCGGGCAGGGGCGCGGCATCGGGATTTCACGCTGGAATTGGGATCCTTGGTCTTTCAACCTGGTGCCGCGGCCCCCAACGCCACCGACCTTGAACGAGGGCGGCGGCCGGGATCGGGACGCGACTATCTGGAATTCCTGAAGCTCACCCATCATTTCGACGTGTTCCAGATGATCTCGCCTTTGGTCGAACCGCAGGATGTTCCGACCAACGTGCGACACTACTTCACGACGCGCGCGCAGATGGAGCTGACGGACAAGTTCCCTTTCTTCTTCTCACGTGGGAAACCGCAGGTTTTGGACAGTTTTGAGATGCTGTCTATCGCACGAGGGCTTTCGGATGACGCATTCCGCGCGGACGCGCATTGTTATACGATCATCAACACCAACAGCCCGCGCACGCTGGATATTCCGATGGCGCAAGGGTTGATCGACTTTGCGCGGCACGGCCAAATCTCGATCATCACACCGTTCACGCTAATGGGCGCGATGGCTCCGATCACCGTGGCGGGTGCTATCACTCTGTCCCATGCCGAGGCGCTGGCCGCGTTGACCCTGACGCAGCTGGCCAACCCCGGCGCGCCGGTGTGTTATGGGACGTTCACAAGTAACGTAGACATGAAATCGGGCGCGCCTGCCTTCGGGACGCCTTCGCACTTTCAGGCGTCCTTGGCAGCGGGGCAGTTGGCGCGGCATCTGGGCCTGCCATGGCGGTCGGCTGCGGGGTCGGCCTCGAATATCAATGACGTGCAGGCGGCGAATGAAAACCAGTTCGGCCTGTGGGGCTGTCTGATGGCCGGGGCAACCGTGATCATCCATTCGGCCGGGTGGCTCGAAGGCGGCTTGACCGTATCCTACGAAAAACTGGTTAGCGATGCCGAAGTGCTGAACATGGTGGCCGAGCTGTGCAATGGCGCGCAGGCCGGCGCCTCCGAGATCGGGTTCGATAGCGCGCTGCGCGAGGTCGACCCCAGCGGACATTTCTTTGCCACCAGTCAGACAATGGAGCGCTATAACACCGAGTTCTACCAACCCCATCTGCACGACTATGCCAATTTCGGCACGTGGACGGAACGCGGATCGGTCGATGCCAACCATCGCGCGACCGGGGTCTGGAAGGACATCCTTGCCAATTTCGAATCCCCCGTTCAGAACTCTGACCGGCTGGGCGATCTGCACGACTTCATTGCCCGACGCACAGAGGAGGGCGGTGCGCCGCCCGAGAGTTGAATGAGCAAACCGATCCTGCACCGCGACGACCCCGAGGCCGAGCCTCTGGTGGGTAACATAAAGGTCACGCGCGACGACTGGTTGAACGTGGCGATGGACGTCCTGATCTCGGACGGGATCGACCAGATCAAAGTGCTGAATCTGGCCGAGCGGATGGCTGTGTCGCGGTCTTCGTTCTATTGGTATTTCAAATCGCGGCAAGAGCTGCTGGACGCGTTGTTGGCACGCTGGCAGGCGACCAACACCGCTGGGTTGATCCGTCAGGCCGAGGCCCCGGCAGACACGATCACGGGCGCGGTGTGCAATGTGCATCGCTGCGTGGTGAACACCGATCTGTTCGACACCGCGCTGGATTTCGCCATCCGCGACTGGGCGCGTAAATCGGGCAAAGTGCGTCGTGCGCTGGATCAGTCGGATGCGCGGCGGCTAGAGGCTTTGCACGCGATGTTCGCGCGCTATGGGTATCCCGAGGTCGAGGCCGAAACCCGAGCCCGCGTGCTGTACTACATGCAGATCGGATACGATCTGGCGCAACTGAACGAACCCATGTCTGTGCGGATCGCCATGGTGCCGCACTATTTGTTTGTCTTCACCGGGGTTGAGCCGCGCCGTGAAGAGATCGAGGAATTCAGCGCCTATTCCCGGCGCTACTGGACAGGAGATCCGTCATGACCCAACCAGACGCAATCATCATCGGAACAGGCGTGATCGGCGCAGCTATCGCGTTCGAGATGGCCAAGGCCGGGTGGAAAACCTTGTCACTGGATCGCAATACGCAGGTTGGGCATGGCTCGACCGCCGGGTCATGCGCGATTATTCGGATGCATTACTCCACCTTTGATGGCACCGCCTTTGCGTGGGAGGGCTATCACTATTGGCGCGACTGGGCCGCGTATCTGGGCTTGCCAGAAAACGCTAATCTGGCGCAGTTCCGCGAGACCGGGTGCCTGGTGATGAAGACCGAGGCCAACGGGACGTTGGAAAAACACATGGTTAACAGCGCGGATCTGGATTGCCCGTTCGAGGAATGGACACCCGAGAAGATCACCGAGCGCTTGCCTGTCTATTCCATGGACAGTTTCACACCGCCAAAACGCATGGACGATCCTGAGTTTGGCCTGTCCAACGGACGGAAGATGCAAGGCGGAGTGTTCTGGCCACAGGCAGGCTATGTGACTGATCCGGCATTGTCGGCGCAGAACCTGATGGATGCCGCCAAACAGCACGGGGCCGAGGTGCGAACAGGGGCCGAGGTGGTTGAAATTCTGACAGAGGCCGGGCGCGTAGCCGGGGTCAAGCTGGCCAATGGTGAGGAGATTCGTGCCAAGGTGGTGGTGAATGTGGCCGGGCCGGGGTCGGCCATCATCAACGGTATGGCAGGGGTGCTGGATGATATGACCATCGAGACGCGCCCTCTTCGGCAAGAAGTCGTGCATGTGCCTGCGCCCGAAGGGTTCGATTTTGAAAACGATGGCACCATCGTCTCGGACAGCGACATCGCGCTGTATTGCCGCCCCGAGCATGGCAACCACATCCTTGTGGGCTCGGAAGACCCGGAGTGCGATCCGCATCAGTGGTGCGAGGATGATGTCAACTACAACCGTGATTTCACCGACCAATGGACCACGCAGGCGATGCGCTATGCCCAGCGGGTTCCTAGCCTGGGCATCCCGTCTAAGACGCGTGGTGTGGTGGACCTATATGACGCCTCGACCGATTGGATTCCGATCTATGACAAATCCAGCCTGCCGGGGTTCTACATGGCCTGCGGCACAAGCGGGAACCAATACAAGAATGCGCCGATTGCCGGCAAGATGATGGCTGCTCTGATAGACTATGTCGAAGGTGGCGCTGATCATGACGCCCAACCGCTGCAGTTTACGTTGCCCTATATCAATCGCGTGATCGACGTGGGGTTTTATTCCCGGAAGCGCCCGATCAACGAGGAAAGCAGTTTTTCAGTTTTGGGGTAGTTTGACGCGTAAAACGCTCTAACCTTTCTGGGGACTGCAACAAGGCAGGACCCCAGAATGACCGATACTCAGACCCGAGTTTTGATTATTGGAAGCGCGCCGGCTGCCGTTGCAGCGAAAGATTGGGAGCGTTCGCCATTTACGCACATAGTGGCGATCAACAACGCCTGGCGTATTCGTAATGATTGGGATGTACTGATCCACCCCGAGGACTTCCCGGTCGAGAACCGACCCGCCGCGACGCTTAGCAGTCAATCCATTGTTGGTGCCGCAGACTACGTACCTTTGCAAAATGACTATGGTGGGTTCGTCTACGCGGGCGGCACGATGGCCTTTACCGCAGGGTACTGGGCACTGGCTGCGCTGCGCCCCTCTGTGTTGGCATATTTCGGCTGTGACATGGTATACCCCAGCGCTGGAAAGACACATTTTTATGGAACCGGGGCGGCCGATCCTTTGCGTGCTGACGTTACGCTCAGGTCACTTGAAGCAAAATCGGCTCGGCTTGGGTTGTTCGGTGCTGCTCAGGGATGTCGGATCGTGCGGCTTTCCAACGGGGAAAGCAGGCTGGTCTATCCTTCGGTCGCTTCGACATCGCTTGGTTCGGTCGATCTGCCGTGCACGCATGGGATGAGTGCGGCATTGCAGCGTGAAAAAGAGCTTGGTTACTACGTGCCGTCGGGTCGCTATTGGGAGCATTCGGATGCGTTTGACACCGACCGAATAGATGAATTGGACAAGATGTGGCTGTCAGCTTACCGGCAGAGTGCGTTGGGTAAGGTCGCCTAAGCTGCGAATTTCACCCAGGCCCAGACCATTGCGACATAGGTTAGATTGTGCAGGCACTGATCCAGCCCGGCCGCGCGCCAAAAGGCCGCTTGCGTTGGCATTAGTTGCTTTTTGTCGGAATAGCTGGCCTTTGCGAAATCAATATTGAAATGAACGATCCATTCCAGCGCGGCGATGATAAGAATAAATGCCCAAGGCGAGCCAAATAGTAGGAAAACAATGACGGACCCCACAACATGCACTGCCGCATGTTGTGCGCGTCCCATATGAAAATATTCCCCGCGTCCCGCCAGCATTTTCGGCGTTTGGAGGTAATAGTCCGCAAACATATGTTTGATCTGCAATAAGCAGAGCATCAAAAACACTGCGCCTAAATTGGCAGGCAAATGAATCCTCCCGACATCGTCCTGATTTAAACACTAGGCGGTAACTTGTGGTTGCGCAAATGAACTTGTTTACATTCGGCGAAAATCTGATCAAATTGGAAACTGTTTGCGTCGCTGGCCACGATTGCGGTAAATTCAAACCATTGGATTTGCGACAATGTCGCCAAGATCGGGTCAGTGATCCGCAACAGGGGCAGGTTCCATAGAACGCACGATTTTCCGCTTTATTTGGAAATACTCCAAACGCGATCAGTTGATCTTGCTGGCCGTGACTGCGACGCTGTTTCCGCTGCTTTACCTGACGCTGGAATTGCCAAAACGGATCATCAACGATGCGATCGGGGCCGGAAGCTCGGTGGTGAACGTGATGGGCTATCAGTTGCCGCAGACCACCTTCCTGATCATCCTGTGTTTCGCGTTTCTGGCTGCGGTTCTGGCCCACGGCCTGATGAAAATGCGGATCAACACGATGAAAGGCGTTCTGAGCGAGCGGATGCTGCGTCGTTTCCGGTATCAACTAATCAGTCGCGCGCTGCGCTTTCCCCAACCTTATTTCGAGCGCGTCAGCCAGGGTGAGATGGTCTCGATGATCACTGCCGAAAGCGAGCCGATGGGCGGGCTGATGGGGGACGCGATCAGCCAACCCGTGCTGCAGGCCGGGCAGATGATCACCATCCTGTCTTTCCTGTTTCTGCAAAGTGTCTGGTTCGGCCTTGCCGCGGTTGCCTTAATCCCGGTGCAGGCCTGGTTGATCCCCAAGCTGCAACGCCAGATCAACCTGCTGAACAAAAGCCGGATTCAAGAAGTTCGTATTCTGGCCGCCCAAATCGGGGAAAACGCGGCGGGCGCGTCGACGCTGCGCACGAATGGGGGGTGGCGGTATCGTCGTGCGATGATCTCGGACCAGCTGGGGCGGCTGTTCAGCATTCGTTTCGAGATTTACCAGAAAAAGTTCTTTATGAAGTTCATCAACAACTTCATTTCGCAACTGACGCCGTTCTTGTTTTATCTGGTCGGCGGATTGCTGGTTCTACAGGGCTCGGTCTCGCTGGGTGCGCTTGTCGCGGCGCTGGCGGCCTACAAGGACCTGAGCTCTCCGTGGAAAGAGCTGCTGACCTACTACAATCAGACTCAGGACATGTCATTGCGCTGGGACGTAGTGGTTGAACGGTTTGCACCCGCGGGAATGGTTGACGAAAAACTGTTCGAAGGCGAACCAGACAGCACGCCGCGCCTGAACGGCGATATAACACTGGGTCACGTCTCGGTCCGGGATATGGACGGCAATCAGGTTCTTGATGACCTGAACCTGACCTTTCCCGGTGGAAAAACCATCGGCGTCGCAGCCCCCAGCGAAGAAGATCGGCGCGCCCTGGCAGAATTGCTGACGCGCGAGATCATGCCTTCGTCCGGTCGGGTTGAAATCGGGGCGGAAAACATGGCCGACCTGCACCAAGGCGTCGTTGCTGCACGAGTTGGATACGCGTCTTCGCGTCCGGTGATGTTTCAAGGCTCGTTGGGCGACAACGTTATGATGCCGATGCGGTTCAAGCCGGTGACAGGCGGGGTCGAAGATCACGACTTTGCAGAGACCCGGCGGGCAGGGAATAGCGACGATCCCTACAGAGCCGAATGGCTTGACCCTTCGCGGGCTGGTGTTGAAAACGCCGAATCTCTGCGCGACTGGTGGCTGCATCTGATCGACGGCATGGGCTCGGGCGCGGCGCTTTTTCAACGTGGGGCAGAACAGGTCTTTGAACCGGGCGAACACCAGGATCTGGCCCGGAAGCTTATTGAATTGCGACCCCTCGTACAGCGAGCGGTGCGAGATGCCGGGCTTGAACAGCAGGCCCTGATCTTCGACTGGTGCTGCTACAATCCTGCCTTACCCGTTGCCGAAAACCTGCTGTTCGCGACCCCGCGTGTGCCTGTGACGCAGGACTTGCTGGCCCGCCAACCTGTCTTTTTGGGAGAGCTGCGAGAACTGGGCCTGGACGAGACACTGGTCAACCTGACGCGCGATGTGGTGGATATGCTGCGGCAGATCTTTGGTCTGGACGGCACAGACCATCCGCTGTTTCGAAAGCTGGGCCTTGAAGCACAGACTTATGAAAGCGCGATAGAATTGCTGGAGCAGACGCGGGATGAGGGGGTCTCGGGTCTGAATGACGAACAGCTCGCTAACCTGCTTGCGGTTCCCGTTGTGATTTCGGCCGAGCAAATCGGTCCGGCATTTTCAGATGAACTGAAGAACCGCATTCTTGAACTGCGCCACAGTCATTCGCATAAACTGCTTGAGACTTTGCACGACGTGTTTGTGCCACTGAATGCCGAAGAATTTGCGCCCGGCCTGACGGTGATGGAGAATGCGTTGTTCGGCAAGGTCAGCCAGATTGGGGGTGCGCGTTCAGATGAGGTGCGCAAACTGATCGTGGATGTTCTTGACCGCAACGGGGCACGGCCACAGGTGGTCGAATTGATCTATGACGTTCCGGTGGCGCTGGGTGGTCAGAATCTCCCGGCGGTTTTTGCCGAGCCGCTCTCGTTCACGCGCGCGACGATCAAGAAACCGGATATCCTGATTTTGGATAATGCGCTGGCCAGCTATGACATGGCCACGCAGGTGGCGGTCTATAAGAATATACGCTCTTTGCTACCTGAGACGACCGTCATTTATCTGAACGATCAGTATGACAATCCGGATGTATTCGACATGTATGCCGAAATCCGGCAGGGTCGGGTGGTTTCAGATGAAGGACCTGCGGACGTGGAAGAAGACAGTGCAGCCTCGGCCGACTTGGCGCGCAAGCTGCGCGCGCTTGAGCAGACGCCGCTGTTTTCGGGTCTTGACCGTCGTCAGCTGCGCCTTTTGGCTTTTGGTGCCCGCTGGTTTGACGCCAAGCCTGGCGAGGTTGTGTTCCTCAAGGACGACCAACCCACAGATGGGGCCTATGTGGTGTTGGAAGGCGAAGCGGGTCTGTATCTGCCACAACCTGACGGACCGGATCAGTTGATCACAAAAGTTGGTGCAGGAGCGCTGGTCGGAGAGCTGGGCCTGATCCGCAAAGAGCCGCGCGCACTGAGCATGCTTGCCGAGACGAATCTGTCCTGCCTGCGGATCGGGGAAGAAGAGTTCTTGGCCGTTGTCGAAAACGATGCCGCCACGGCCTTTAAGCTGATGCAGGTGATTGCAGGGTATGTGTCAAACTAGTCTTGCGGTTTACAGAACAGGTCGTAAAGCAAACCAATCATTTGGGCCGTGTTTCCGTCCTGCAACGAATAGTAGATCGTTTTCCCCTCGCGCCGGGTCGACACCAGCCCCTCGCCGCGCAATCGCGCCAGCATCTGGCTGACGGCGGCTTGTCGGATATTCAGCAGGTTCTCAAGCTCACCCACTGATTTCTCACCTTCGCCCAAATGGCAAAGGATCATCAGGCGGCCTTCATGGGCCAGAATTTTCAGGAACGCAGCGGCATGCGCGGCGCTCTCTTGCATATCTGAAAGGGCGCTGTCCTGATCCTGAGCGTCTTTTTCCTTAAGTGTCACGTAGGGGCCTGCTTGTGATAGGGGGTCAAGGTAATATGCCCCAAACCGCAGCAGTTTGTCACCCCTCGGTTGCAGGGGCACCGCCCTGAAACGCATTGCCGTCGACGTAATTGCAAGGTTCTTCCTGCATCTGAAGGTGTAATCCGTCACCTGTCAAAGGATGCGCCCGCGCCAAGTCTTCGTCGACATCGATGCCCAAGCCTGCAGCCGCCGGTGCCGTTACAAAACCGTTTTCAACGCGCAACGTGCTTTTGATCAGGGCGTCGTGAAATGGGGTCTCGATCGTTTCCAGCAAAAGCAGATTTGGGATCGAAGCCGCCAGATGAATATTCGCGGCCCATTCCACCGGCCCCGCGTATAAGTGCGGAGCCATTTGTACGTTAAAGACCTCGGCCATTGCAGCGACTTTCTTCATTTCCCAGATGCCACCGGCACGGCCCAGTGCAGGTTGAAGAATCTCGGCTGCGCCTGCGCGCAGGACGGCTCCGAACTCGGCCTTCGTGGTCATTCGTTCGCCTGTTGCCACAGGAATTCGGATATTGCGGGCAACACGGGCCATGTCCTCGATCATGTCGGGGGGCGTGGGTTCTTCGAACCAGAGTGGCGAATATGGCTCTAGCGCCTGACCCAGGCGGATCGCACCGGCGGTATTGAATTGGCCATGGGTGCCGAACAGCAGGTCGGCCTTGTCGCCCACGGCCTCACGGATGGCCTTGCAGAAGGCGACAGACATCGAGATATCGGACATTGCAGGCATATGCCCGCCGCGTATTGTATAAGGCCCGGCAGGGTCGAACTTGACCGCTGTAAAGCCGCGCCGGACCATTTCAGCAGCGCATTCAGCTGCCTGATCAGGTGCAGTCCAAAAGTCGTTAAGATTATGCTGGGGTAGGGGGTACAGATAGGTATAGGCGCGGATCCGATCATTCACCAGCCCACCCAGCAGAGCGTAGACGGGACGGTCGCGATCTTTGCCCAGAATGTCCCAGCAGGCGATCTCAAGCCCCGAAAACGCGCCCATGACTGTCAGATCGGGTCGTTGTGTAAAGCCGCTGGAATAGGCGCGGCGGAACATAAGCTCGATGTTTTCGGGGTTTTCGCCCTGCATGTGACGCTCAAAGACGTCCCGAATGACGTGGCGCATAGCATCAGGGCCTACAGATGAAGCATAGCATTCGCCCCAACCGGTTATACCCGTGTCGGTCGTGACTTTGACCAATATCCAATAGCGCCCGCCCCAACCGGGTGCCGGCGGAGCGGTCACAATGATGTCGAGGTCCTGCAGCTTCATGGCGTCTCCTCCGGTCGTTTGCCTTAGGCTTTGTCGAACATGATCACGTTTCGCTTGGCCGAGCCGGTTTTGGTGTCTGCGATCGCCTCGTTGATCTGCGACAACGACCACCGGCCCGAGATCAGCTCGTCCAGCTTCAGCCGCCCCTGTTCATACAAGTCAATCATCCAGGGAATATCGCGCTGTATGACCACGTCGCCCATTTTCGATCCGATCAGGCCTTGCCCTAGCGCTGCAAGGATAACGGGTTCATAGCTTGACTGATCACCAGAATGAGGCATCCCGATCATGACAGCCTTCCCACCGGGCCCAAGATATCGGGGTGCCTGATCATAGGCCGGGATGGCGCCTACCGTGATCAGCACGGCGTCGGCCCCACGCCCGCCCAAGGCTTTGTAGGCGTCCTTCCATGGTGACTTCGACGTCGCCAAAACACCATGCGTCGCACCGAACTCTGCAGCGATGTCCAACTTATCTTCGGTCATATCGACGGCCACAATGCGCCGCGCTCCGGCGATACGCGCGCCCTGAATGGCGTTTAGCCCCACGCCGCCAGCGCCGATCACGACCACGTCCTGCCCTGGACGCAGACCGGCGGCGTTCACCGCGGCCCCCACGCCGGTGATCACACCGCAGGACAATAGGCTGGCTACATCCTTGGGCATGTCTGCCGGGATTTTCACAATCTGACGGTGGCTGACCACAACTTTTTCGGCAAAGGCACCGCAGGCCATGGCCTGTTCCAGCGGTCCACCGTCGGCCGTGCGCAGCGGCCCTTTAACGGTGTCATATGGCGTTTCGCAAATCGTTGGGTTACCGCCTGCACAAGACGGGCAGGATCCGCAGGCGCGGATGAGGGTGACGACAACCGGGTCGCCGATGGCAAAGCCCCCAGCTGCCGGACCAACCGCAGTAATGACGCCCGCGGCCTCGTGCCCGTAAACGGCAGGCAGGAACCCACCCCAGGCACCGCTTGCGTAGGATATATCCGAGTGGCAGATCGCGACCGCGTCCAGAGTGACTTCGACCTCGCCCGTTTGAGGTGGCGCGATTTGGATGTCCTCGATGACCAAGGGGTCACCGAAGGCCCGGCAGACGGCGGCTTTGATTGTTTGCATCTCTTCCCTCATTTCCTTTGGGCCACGGTGGCGCGCCGGATTGCAGGCTGCAAGGTGGAATCCGTCACAGCGGTGTCGCTGTTACACTTTTTTTGGTTTTGCTTTCAGAAAGGCTGCAAAGCCGACGACCATCAAGGCCATGGCCAGCAAGAAAGGGGCACCCGGCAGATAAAGTCCCGTATCTGGTCTGGCAAACTGCGCAAAGACGCTGGTCATCAGCAAGGGGGAAATCACCATCGATAGGGCATGCAGTGAGGTAAGGACGCCCTGCAACTCGCCTTGCTGGCTGTCCGGCGTAGCCTTGGACATCATCGCTTGCAAGGCGGGGGTCACAACCGCACCCAGCGCGGTGAGAGGGATCAGCAGCAATGCGATCCGACCACTTGTCAGAAACGCCAGAATAGCGAAGCTGATAATCTCGATGACCATGCCGTAGATGATCGTTCCTCTTTCGCCCAGATACCGGGTAGCTGGCCGGATCAACCCGCCTTGAACGGCAGCCATGCCAATTCCATAAACACCAAGGGACAAGCCGATCATCTGGGGGGACCACCCAAACCGTTCGGTGGTGAAATAAGCCCAGATGGCAGGGTATACGTAAATTGAGATCGAATAGAGGAAATATACCCACAGCATCGGGCGAATGCCGGGCAATCCCGCAATGGCGCGGAGGGAATTGATTGGGTTTGCGCGGCGCAGATTGAAAGCTCTGCGCGTTTTGTCGGTCACGGTTTCGGGCATTACGAAAAGGCCAATTGCAAAGGTTACCAACGATAATGCTGCGGCTGCCCAGAAGGGGGCGCGGGTCCCGTATTCGCTCAGCAGGCCGCCGGTCACGGGGCCCAAAACGAACCCGACGCCGAAAGCTGCGCCGAGCAGACCGAAATTGGCCGCCTTTTCTGCGGGTTTGGAAACATCTGCCATAAAGGCTGCTGCAGTGGCGTGGGTGGCCGCTGTGACACCACCGACAATCCGCCCAACCAATAGCAGCCATATACTGCCCGCCAATGCCATCACCACATAGTCCAACGACATAACGAACAGCGACACCAGCAGAACTGCTCTGCGCCCATAGGCGTCTGAAAGATTGCCGAGGATGGGGCCGAAGACGAATTGCATTGCCGCAAATGCAGTGCTGAGAACACCTCCCCAAACTGCTGCACCGGCCAGCGTACTGCCCTGAACTTCGACGATGAGTTCGGGCATGATCGGCAGAACCAGCCCAATGCCCATTGCGTCGATCATGACTGTGAGCAGGACAAAGAGAAAGGGAAGACGCATGGAAACCGCTGAGTGAATACTCCGGCACTCTAGCCACAGAGTTTATCGCTGAAAAGTGGCTTACGCCCCGCCCTCGTGGGGCAAGTCAATTGCGATACTGTCCAATATTTCGGCCAGCTGACCCGGATGGGAAAAGAACGGAGAGTGAGAGCTGTCGATGCTATGCCGCATGGCTTCGGGAACGCCGAAACTCATCTGCTTTTGATACTCGGGCGGGATCGTGCGGTCGTCGGTGGCTTGGATATAAGCCTTGGATACGCGCGCGAATGCATCGCTGAGCGGCAGGGGCGTATCTTGCGGCGCAATGGCCTGAGGACATAGCCGCGAAAGCGCATAGGGTACGGTTTCAGCCGGGCAGTCGTGATAAAACAGATCCTGAACCCGCTCGGGCTTGACCGTGTAGGATAGACCATCTGCCGATTTATCCACCGCATCTCCGATGGTCTGACGAGCGGACTGTCGGCGCATCTCGATCATCGACATCCCGTCTTTGGGAAGGTAGGCGCACAAATACACCAAGGCGCGCATCCTTGTCGGCTGGGCCTCGGCCGCGGCGCTGATCGGGTAGCCGCCCCATGAATGCCCGACGACAATCGTCTGCGGCGAACACGCCTTGAGTACCGCGTCGCGGCATCCCTGCAATGTGACCTCGGAAACCGGTGTCGGATCAGCACCGTGGCTAGGCATGTCGATTGCGCGTGCCGTATGCCCCAAGGCGGCAAGTTCGGGGATCAGATCGCGCCAGCACCACGCACCGTGGCATGACCCATGGACCAAAAGGAAATCTGCCAATGCTGTTCTCCTTCAGATATGCCCGATATCCGCCAGGAAACGGCTTAGAATCGCTGCGTATTCCTGGGGTTGCTCGACACAGGGCAGATGCCCGGCTCGGCGCATCAGTTCAAAACGAGAGCCGGGGACAAGATCAATGGTTTCCCGTACCAGATCAGGCGGAGTTGAGCCATCCTCGCTGCCGGCAATGCCCAGTGAAGGCAATCTTAAGCCGCTGGTTGGCGTATAGAAATCCGTGCCTGAAATCGCCGCGCAACATCCCAAGTATCCGTCCTCGGGTTGTCGCGCCATCATGTTGCGCCATAACAGGTGATCTGGCGTCGCCCGAAAGGCTTTTGAGAACCAGCGTTCCATTGTGGCGTCTGCCAGCGCTTCGATCCCACCCTCACGAATGGCGTCCATACGCTGGTTCCACATCGCTGGGGTGCCGATTTTGGCCGCGGTATTCGACAAGACCAACCCCCGGATCAAGTCCAACCGTTTGACGGCCAACCCTTGTGCGATCAGCCCGCCAATCGAAAGGCCCACGAACACACAATCCCGGATTTCGAGGTGATCCAGCAGGGATTCTGCATCCCGAACCAGCGCCCCCATAGAATACGGAGCAGGTGGTGCAGAAGACAGCCCGTGCCCCCGTTTGTCATACCGGATCAGGCGAAGCCCGGCCGGCAGATGAGGCAATACGGCGTCCCAAAGCCGCATATCCGTGCCCAGCGAATTGGCGAATACGACCGGTGCCCCGCTTGGATCGCCATCCTCACGGTAATGGAGCTTTATGTCCCCGAAATCTGCAATTTGCATGACACAATCCCCATTCGTCATACGTTCAGCCAGCACCCTGCCTTATCGGTCCTGTGTTGTCAGGTCAGGAATTCCAGCGCTTTTCCAAAGACTTCCGGGTCAGCGTTGCCGCCAGATGCCACTACGATAACCGTGTCACCTTCAATTTCGGCGCCACGGTACAAAGCGGCCGCCAACGACACAGCGCCGCCGGGCTCCAACACTATTTTCAATCGCAAGAACGCTTGGGCCATGGCGCGAAGGGCTTCCTCTTCCGTGACCGAAAGGCCCGGACCGCACAAACGGTTCAGGATGGGAAAGGTGAGGTCGCCGGGCTGCGGTGTCAGGATCGCATCGCAAAGATTTCCGGATGTCGCCTTGTTCGCCTGAATATGCCCGGTCGCCAATGAGCGTTTCACATCGTCAAATCCTTCGGGCTCACACGGGCGCGGGCGAAGCCCCGGAGCGTGACCCTCCAATGCCAGCGCAATTCCAGACGTCAGCCCGCCTCCGCCGCAGCAGACAAGAACGTCGGCTTGGGTGACGCCGAGGGCAGTGGCTTGCCGGGCGATCTCCAATCCCGTCGTGCCCTGACCCGCTATAACCTGTGGTTCGTCATAGGGTCGGATCAGCGTCAAGCCACGCTCGGCTGCAAGGGCTTCGCCGATCTCTTCACGGCTTTCATTAGCGCGATCGTACAACACCACTTCTCCGCCCAAAGCGCGGGTGTTGTTGATTTTCAGCTGAGGCGCGTCCGAGGGCATGATGATGACGGAGGATATGCCGTGTTGTGCGGCGGCATACGCTACCCCCTGTGCGTGGTTGCCCGACGAATAGGCGATCACACCGCTCTGGCGCTCGGCTTCACCCAATGCGGAGATGGCCGACCAAGCCCCTCGAACCTTGAAACTGCCCGTGTGCTGCAGGCACTCGGGTTTAACCAGAACCCGACGGCCGGCAAGTTCATCAATGAACGGAGAAGACAGCAGCGGCGTTTCCCGCACATGTCCTTTCAGCCGCTCAGCGGCGGCTTCGATCATTTGCAATGTGCTCATAGGGCGTCCAGTGTTTTTCGGATCAGATCAAGCGACTCAGGTTCATCCAGAAAAGGCGCATGGCCCCGGTCTGGAACCGAGACAGAGACCAGCCCCGGATGTCGATCATGCATCTCGGCCAGGGTCTGCTCGCTTAGCACGTCCGAGTTTTCGCCGCGAATAACACCGGTCGGGATGTTTCGCAGAGCTTCATAGAACAGCCACATGTCCGGTATCGCGCCTGCCGCTGCCTGATCCAGAAGAGCGGTGCGCAGGCTTGGGTCATAGCGCAGTTTCAAACCTTGCGGGGTTTCCTCGTTCTGGAACTCAGCCATTTGTCGCCACCTTTGCAGTGGGACACCGGGGAAATGCGCCTGCATCATGTGCGGCAGGGCACGCGCCGCGTCGTCATAGGTCTTTGATACGGGTTGTTTGCCGACATAGTCCATGATCTTGGCGATACCCGACGTATCGATGACAGGGCCAATATCGTTAAGCACAACTGCGGCCAGACGCTCCGGGTGGCTGGCAGCCAGTGCCATGGCGATCAGACCCCCGCGTGACGTTCCGATCACTGATACCCGCTCAAGGCCAAGGTGATCCAGCAATTCAATGGCGTCATGCGCTTCGCGCAAGACGTTGTAGTTTCCATGGTCGGGGTCATAATCCGATTGTCCACGCCCCCGGTAATCCATCGCGATCATTCGATGATCGGCCATATGTGGCGCCAGAAACGAAAAATCCTGCGTGTTACGGGTCAGCCCTGCAAGACAGAAAACAGGCGCGCCGGACCCGGTGTCCTCGAAATATAGTTTCTTGCCGTCAGTGGTCGTGAAAAAGGGCATTACAGTCCTGCGATTTGGGGAATGGTCGTCAGGTCGGACAGTACATGCGCAGGCTTCCATGGCAAGCGATCCATCGGCTCCTGTGCCCGGTTGACCCAAGTGGTCACGAAGCCGTACCCGCTGGCCCCCGCGGCGTCCCACCCGTTTGAACTCACGAACAGAACCTCGTCCCGCGCGCATCCAAAACGTTGTTGAACCAGATCATAGACTTTGGAATGCGGTTTGAAGACGCCGACACTTTCGACCGACAGAACATCGTCTAGTACATCGCCGATGCCGGCCGATTGGACCGCTCCGTCCAGCATCGGAGGGGAGCCGTTCGACAGTATTGCAGTCTGAAGGCCGCCGGCTTTCAGAGCGGCTAGCATGGCGGGAACCTCGGGGTAAGCCTGCAATTCCCAATACAGGTCCAGCAAGCGCTGTCGCAAGGTCGCGTTGCCGTCCAGACTAGTGGCCTCCAGCGCCCAGTCCAACCCATCTTGGGTCACGTCCCAGAAATCAGCATGAGCGTCGGCAACGGCGCGCAGCCATGTGTATTGCAACTGTTTCAGGCGCCAGTAATTCGCCAGGTCGGGCCACTTTTCCTGCAATGATTCAAAGCCCGGTTCTGCCGCGGCCCGTCGTGCCGCAGCCGCGACATCAAAAAGCGTGCCATAGGCGTCGAAAACGCATGTTGTGATCGGCATCGTGTCCCCTCCATCCATCCGGCGCAGGTTTGCACAACAGGTGGTCGCTTGAAAGGGGGAAGGGTTTACAATGACGTGTCAGCCCCTAGGGTTGGCCGTTCAACTCTTTAACGGCCGGAGGCCAGAATGACCGCAATCAAACAGGGCGACACTGTTCGCATTCACTACACCGGTACGCTGTTGGACGGAAACGTCTTTGACAGTTCGGACGGGCGCGACCCGTTGGAGTTCGTGGTAGGCTCGGGCCAGATCATCCCGGGTCTGGACAGTGCGATGCCGGGTCTGACGGTTGGCGAAAAGAAGCGAGTCGAGATTGCCTGCGTTGATGCCTATGGACCGATTAATCCAGAAATGCGGCAAAGTATCCCCCGCGAAGGTATCCCGGATGACATTCCCCTGACACCAGGATCACAACTGCAGATGCAGACGCCTGAAGGTCAGGTGCTGCCAGTCACGGTGGTCGAGGCTGACGACGCAACAGTGACGCTGGATGCAAATCATCCATTGGCTGGTCAGGATCTGATTTTCGACGTCGAGGTTATTTCGGTCAACTGACCTATCGTAGCAGAGAGGATCAGCCTGTAATCAGGCTGGTCCAGGATTCGAACTCAGCACGAACCTGCGGCTGCGTGAAAAACACAAACAACATTAACAATGTTGTCAGGCCCAGCAATGCAATCCGCCCGCGTACCCCTAGAAAACCCGATTTACGACGGGACCTAGAGGAGCGCGCGTTGCTTGCAACAATATGATCAGCTTTGCTCATGCCGCCTGTTTTGCCGGTGAAAGATGGTCAAATCTTGGCACCGGCAGGGAAAACTCGGGTCACATAAAGTCTGGCTGCGGCATGCCCAGTACGTGGAACCCGCCATCTACCTTGATAATCTCGCCCGAGGTGCAGGCTCCGGCTTCTGATGCCAAGTACACAGCAGTGCCGCCCACGGCCTCCAGCGTCGCGTTCGAGCGCATTGGCGCATTCTGGTCGCAGAACTTGTAGGTCTTGCGTGCGCCACCGATGGCCGCACCGGCCAGTGTTTTCATCGGACCGGGCGAGATGGCGTTCACGCGAATGCCTTCGGGGCCTAGATCATTGGCCAGATAGCGCGTAGCCGATTCCAGCGCCGCCTTGGCGACACCCATCACGTTGTAGTTCGGAACCACGCGGTTCGAGCCCTGATAGGTCAGCGTCAGCAAAGTGCCACCATTGTCCTTCATCATGGGATAGGCGCGGCGGGCGACCTCGATAAAAGAGTAGGCCGATACATCCATCGAATGTTTAAAGTTCGCCCGCGTTGTGTTCAAGAACCGGCCGGTCAGTTCCGACTTGTCCGAATAGGCGATTGCGTGGACCACGAAATCAATCGTCGGCCAACGCTGGGCTAGTTCGTCAAAGGCGCGATCCAGCGATTCGTCGTCGGTCACATCCGCGTCGACCATGAAGTCGCTGCCGAGGCTTTGCGCCAAGGGCTCCAGCCGCTTTCCGAATGCTTCGCCCTGATAGGTGAAAGCCAGTTCGGCGCCCGCTTCGTGCATGGCCTTGGCGATGCCCCACGCGATCGAGCGGTCATTGGCCACGCCCATGATAAGGCCGCGTTTGCCTTTAAGAAGATCCGACATCACATTCACCCGTTATACTTTGAAAGAACCATGGATCCGTTGGTGCCGCCAAAGCCGAAGCTGTTGGTCATCACCGAGTCGAGTCCCGCATTTTCAACGACTTGCGTTGCAATTTCACCGGGCTGGATGCCTTCGGCGAGCGTTTCGACATTGATCGACGGTGTAATGAAATCATTGTCCAGCATCAGCAGGCAGAAGATCGCCTCCAATGCGCCCGCAGCGCCTTGCGCGTGGCCGGTCATCGACTTGGTCGACGAAATCGGCGGCACGTTGCCTTCGCCAAAGATGCGGCGCACGGCTTCAACCTCGCCCACATCGCCGACCGGGGTCGAGGTCCCGTGGGCGTTGATGTATCCAACCTTGCGGCCTTCGGGCAGGGTGGACAGGGCCAGACGCATCGCGCGTTCGCCGCCTTCACCCGAAGGCGCCACCATGTCATGCCCATCCGAAGTGGCTGCATAGCCGGTGACTTCTGCGTAGATCTTGGCCCCACGCGCCAAAGCGTGATCCAGATCCTCAAGCACGACGATGCCGCCGCCACCGGAAATCACGAACCCGTCGCGATTCTGATCAAAGGCGCGCGAGGCTTTGTCCGGCGTGTCGTTGTATTTCGACGACATCGCGCCCATCGCGTCGAACAGGCAGGACAGCGTCCAGTCCAGTTCTTCACCGCCGCCTGCAAACATCACATCCTGCTTGCCCAGCATGATCTGTTCCGCCGCGTTGCCGATGCAATGCAGCGAGGTCGAGCAGGCCGAGGTAATTGAGTAGTTGATGCCCTTGATCTTGAACGCCGTTGCAAGGTTGGCCGAAATCGTCGAGCACATGCATTTCGGCACCGCGAACGGCCCGATCCGCTTGGTCGCGCCGTTTTTCAGCACGGTCTGATGCGCTGTCAGCATGGCGCTGGTCGAGGGGCCACCCGAGCCTGCCACCAGACCTGTGCGCGGGTTCACCACCTGATCTTCGGTCAGACCGGAATCTGCGATAGCCTGGCTCATCGCGATATGGGCATAAGCCGCGCCGGGCCCCATGAAACGCAAGGTGCGCTTGTCCACATGCTCTGTCACGTTGATCTTCAGCGAGCCGGCAATCTGGCTGCGAAAACCGTGTTCGACCATCTGGTCGTTGGCCTCAATGCCGGATTTGCCAGCTTTGAGTGAGGCCAGAACCTCTTGGGCATTGTTCCCGATGGAGGAGACAATCCCCAAACCGGTGACAACTACTCGACGCATATGCGTGCTCCTTATTTCGGGCCGATCAGGCTCAGGCTTCGGACAGGACGACTTTCATGTCCTTGACGTCGTAAATCATTTCACCGTCCGCTTCGACGATGCCATCCGCCACACCCATGGTCAGGCGGCGCGTCTGGATCGCTTTTTTGAAATCAATTTTGTAAGTCAGCATCTTGCGGTCGGGGCGGACCATGCCGGTCAGCTTGACCTCGCCCACGCCAACAGCCATGCCACGCCCCTGCCAGCCGCGCCAGCCCAGGTTAAAGCCGGTCAGCTGCCACAGGCCATCCAGCCCCAAACAGCCGGGCATGATCGGGTTTCCGGGGAAGTGGCAGTCAAAGAACCACAGATCCGGAGTAATGTCGAATTCAGCCAAAACATGACCTTTGCCATACGCGCCACCATCGGCTGAGATATCGATAATCCGGTCCATCATCAGCATCGGCGGGGCAGGCAACTGCGCGTTACCGGGGCCGAATAATTCGCCACGGGCGCATTTCAGCAGATCATCCTTGTCAAAGCTGCTCGGGAATTGGGCCATTCTTGCCGCCTCTCCTGCCAGGGGTCTGTTCATTCAATCTGGCCTCGTCTAGCACCCGTATGCAAGGTCCTGCAAGAGCGGTGGCCAACATCATGCGGTGTTCTGTCCGTTCTTTGCGAATGAATTTCATTTGAAATTACCTGACTTCAGCACCTATATATAATTCAGCAACAAAACGGTATCGGATTCATGACACCAGAAAGCCAGAGCATAGCCACGAACTGGTTGGTTCACGCCGGACTGCGCCCGACGCGTCAGCGTGTGGCCCTGGCCGAGCTTTTGGTCGGGGACGGAAAGCACCGTCATGTGACGGCGGAAAGCCTGTTTGAATCAGCTAAAAAGAACGGCGATGCCGTGTCTTTAGCGACTGTATACAACACTCTGCGGGCATTCTGCGACGCGGGCGTTCTGCAGGAAATCACTGTAGACGGGTCGAAAAGCTATTTCGACACCAACACGCATGATCACCCGCATTTTTTCTGGGAGGATGAAGGGCGCCTGAGCGATGCACCATCCGAACAGCTTGTGATCCAGCGCCTGCCCGAAGCACCCGAAGGGGTCGAGATCGCTTCGGTCGATGTCGTGATCCGGTTGCGAAAGAAGTAACCTTACGTCGTTAATTCCGACAGGATATCTTGCGCTCTGTCCAAGAGGGTGTCCATTGGACCCGTTCCATGCCGCGCGAGCACGACGGGCTCGGCTGCGAAATCATCGGTGACAGGTCGACTAACCAGTGGCCTCCCATCGTAGCTAACTGCAGCGGGGATATTCGCATAGGTCATAGCGACTCCTTCATTGTTTGCGGCCAGGCTGCGTTGGATTTCAAGTGATGCAGCGCGGTGTGCGACATTGGGTGTCTGCCCAGCTTTGCGAAACAAAGTCAGAAAATGTTGGGCAGAAAGTCCTTCGTCCGACAGGATCAAGGGATACGCCGCGATTTCCTTCAACGAGAGATGCCTGTGCTCCGCAAGCGGATGATCCGGAGACATCACCGCGTTCGGGCATGTGATGCAGAGCGACGTGGTCGTGAACCCGGCATCCAGCGTCAGCCCATAGGTAATCGCAAAGTCGATCTCACCCTGAACTAAGCCTGAGATTAAACCTTGGAAATTATCTACCCGGTAAGTCACATGGACATCTGGAAGGCCCTCTCGCAACAGGCGCAAGGCGCGGGCGAGCAGGAAGGGGGCAAGATCGTCGAAACATCCCAATCGCAAACGAGCCGCTGCAGGCCCCGTGGAGGTTGCGTTTTCCAGTTTCGCGGCGCGCGACAGCAATGCCTCGGCCTGTTCGATGAATGAGCGCCCTTGCGGGGTCACGGTCATCGCAGCACCGCGCTTTCGTGTGAATAATGGGTACCCCAGTTGGTCTTCGACCCGTGTTAGGGCGTTGGACAAAGCCGGTTGCGAAACATTCAGATGTTGGGCCGCCGCGGACAGGCCGCCGTATCGTCCAATGGCGCAGACATATTCGTATTGTCTAAGTGAAAGGTATAACATGGTTTTATATTTAGCTTCAAAAGATATGACTTGAACAGAGACCAATGCCATGCGCAGATCACAACGCAATCGGCACGGAGACTGACATGACCCATCCCCTTGTGACGCAAGACATGATCGACACCTATCAGCGCGACGGTGTTGTTCTGATCCGGAGACTGTTTGCCGATTATGTGGAAACCTTGCGCGATGGGGTTGCGGCGAACATGGCTGAGCCTGGCCCATACGCTTCGGACAATAAGAAACAGGGCGAGACCGGACTGTTTTTTGACGATTATTGCAATTGGACGAGGGTCAAACAGTTTCAAGATGTGATCCACAACTCTCCGGCAGCTGAGGTTGCCGCCGATCTGATGCAGTCACAAACTGTTCAGATGTTTCACGACCACGTCCTGGTGAAGGAACCGGGCACCTCGATGGCAACGCCGTGGCATCAGGATGGGCCGTATTATTTTGTTGAAGGTCAGCAGACGATCAGTTTCTGGTCACCGCTTGATCCGGTGACAAAAGCGACCTTGCGCTGCGTGGCCGGATCGCACCAGTGGGAGAAAGAGGTTCTACCGACTCGCTGGGTGTCCGAAGAAGGGTTCTTTCCCGATGAGGGCCAATACATTCCTGTCCCTGACCCGGATGCTGAAGGGATGCGCGTGGTCGAGTTCGAGATGCAGCCAGGTGACGCGGTAGCGTTCAACTATCACACGCTGCACGGCGCGCGCGGGAATCACTCTGACAGCCGCCGTCGTGCGTTTTCACTGCGTCTGGTGGGCGATGACGCGCGCTATGTAGAGCGACCCGGTCGAACCTCACCGCCGTTTCCGGGCCATGACATGGTGCCCGGGCAGCGTCTGCGTGAGGATTGGTTTCCGATGGTGTGGCCACGATAGGGGGCTCTGCCCCCGGCGCGGCGGGGCCGCACCTCTCCAGGGATATTTTTGGCCAGATGAAGGTTGGATCAGAACCACTGACCGGATTCGATCAGGCCCAAATCCAGCAATTGGGTCGAGTTCCATTCGAACGCGACCGAGTTCCGCCACTTGAAGCTTGGGATGTCGAAGGTCGACCCGGCGTTTGATTTCAGTGCTTTAGCCGCACGGAATGAGCAGATCGCTGCGGTCAGGTTGTGGTGCCAGGGGCAGGAATACGTGTTATATTCTGGTTCGCTAAAGGTGTGATCGGGCAACAGGCGCAGATTTTTGCGGGGCTTGAACAGGCCAATCCTGTCGATGCGGCGGCGTTCATAGGGGATGTGGTCTTCGAACCTCCAGCGCAAACCACCGGACATGTCCAGCTGGCGCTCTAGCGGCTGACCGTCAGGAGTGTGGCGAGTGTGGGCATAGTATCCAATGCGGTCCAGCATAGCACGATCCGGAGCCACTCCGTTGGGGAAAGCCGTAAGGTCATCGGCATACAGATCGACCACATGGGTCAACATCGCATCGCGGCGTTCTTCGGTGTGAAAGGCTAGCATCTCACCGATGGTGCGGGTCTCGCAGAAGGGGAAGAACAGGTATTCGGCGTTGTAGCAGTAATACATCCAATTGGATGGAGCGGCTTCAATCACCTTGTTAATCGTGTCGAAAACGACGGTCCGCGGTGCGCAGGTCAACGCAACCCGGTGAATACGTTTTGTCAATTCCTCCGGCAGTGTGAATTCTGCGGGCATAAAGGCGATCAGATTGGTAAACCCAAGTTTCAGGTGATGGCGTATTGTACTTTCAAGTTCGACATCGTCCTCGGCAAAGATCAGGGCAATCGGCCCCTTTTTCAGCGCATCCGTGCCGGATTGCAGGAAAGAGTTTACAGAGTCGTACTGCATGGCCTGTTCGCGCTCGTCTTGCTGGTGTTTTGGGTCAAAATCGGGTAATCGCGCGGGCATTGCAAGCGGCGTTCGTAAGGTATAGATGACGCCGATCCCGCGAACGCAAAAGGCCCTACCCATGTCGGAACCTAAAAAGCTGTACATCAAGACCTATGGTTGCCAGATGAACGTCTATGACAGCGAACGTATGGCCGAAACGCTCGGCGGTCAGGGATATGTAAAGACAAAAAGCCCCGATGACGCTGATATGATCTTGTTGAACACCTGCCACATTCGTGAAAAGGCCGCTGAAAAGGTCTATTCCGAGTTGGGTCGTTTCAAAGGTCTGAAGGCGGAAAAGCCTGATCTTAAGATCGGGGTGACCGGTTGTGTTGCACAGGCCGAGGGCGAAGAGATCATGCGTCGTCAGCCTCTGGTCGATCTGGTGGTGGGGCCGCAAAGCTATCACCGTCTGCCCGAGATGGAAGCCAAGACCCGCGAGGGTGCCAAGGCGCTGGACACCGATTTCCCGGAAGAAGACAAGTTCGAAAAGCTCAAGAACCGACCCAAAGCCAAGCGCGGCCCCACGGCGTTTTTGACCGTTCAGGAAGGTTGCGACAAATTCTGTGCCTTCTGTGTTGTGCCCTATACCCGCGGGGCCGAAGTCAGCCGCCCGGCGGATCGCATCATCCGCGAGGCGCAGGATCTGGTCGAACGCGGCGTGCGCGAAATCACTTTGCTGGGTCAGAACGTCAACGCCTATCACGGGGCTGGCCCGAACGGTGACATGACGCTGGCGGGCTTGATCTGGGAGTTGAACAAGGTTGACGGGCTGGAACGTATCCGATTCACCACGTCGCACCCCAACGACATGGCCGATGACCTGATCGAAGCGCACGGAACCTGCGACAAGCTGATGCCCTATCTGCACCTGCCGGTTCAGTCGGGCTCGGACCGGATTCTGAAACGGATGAATCGCAGCCACACGGCGGACAGCTATCTGCGCCTGATCGAACGCATCCGTGAAGCACGGCCCGATATCATGATGTCGGGCGACTTCATCGTGGGCTTCCCCGAGGAGACAGAAGAGGACTTTCAGGCCACGTTGGATCTGGTGGAGCAAGTTAGATACGGATATGCATATTCGTTCAAATATTCGACGCGACCCGGTACGCCGGCGGCCGAGCGGTCTCAGGTTGATCCTGAGGCGGCGGATGACCGCCTACAACGTTTGCAAGCTGTGATCACCCGCCATCAGCGCGAAATTCAGGATGCCATGGTAGGCCGGAATGTCCGTGTTCTGTTCGAGAAGCCCGGTCGCCTGCCTGGCCAAATGGTCGGAAAATCCGAGTATCTTCATTCGGTTCACGTCTCGGGCGCCAATGTCGAGGTGGGTGAGTTGCGCGACGTGCGCATCACCGCGTCGGGGGCAAATTCGCTTGCGGGCGAGCTGCTCTGAACCCGGCTGAAACTGTGGTGAAAACACCAACGCCTGATTCTGAACCGAAAATTAATACTTGATTTATGACTTCGATCTATGCTCGGAGAAATGCTAGATTTTTTAGGGGTCTAGGGTTCCATACGTATCAGGAGTTCTAGTCTCCTAGGCAGATCAGTGTGTCGAGATGTCGGAGATTGCGAGTGTTTGAATTGACGGTTCTGAAAAGCTCTGGTTTGCGTCTGTTGTGGGGGCTACTTACTTCCATTGTCTTCGGGTCCTGCGCTTTGGCCGGGAATTCAGAACCTGGTCTCACCGATCCGCCAGTAGTCAACCCCAAGCGTTCTAACGGCGACATAAGTGCATTTTACCTGGGCGTTACCGGTGGATATTCTCTCGGAGGAACAGATGAGTTTGGGTTGGCAACGCCCGGGGCCACATTTCCTGTTGGAGACTTGGATCTGAAGGGGTCATTCGGCGGTGTTCGCGCAGGTTGGCGTGGAGTGCTTCCTGCGCGAAGTGGGCGCGACTACGTATATGGGCTAGAGATTGGGTACGAGTTCGGCTCGATAGATGATGAAGTCACCACCTCGGTCAATGGCGTATCTGTTACCGGCGGCTCCGAGGTGTCTGATATATTTTCTGTACGGTTTCGCAGTGGCCTAACGAACAAAAGCGGCAGTATTTTGTATTTTGTGTCTGCTGGTTATGTTCGCGGAGATGTCGAAACGACGAACAGCCTTACGTTTGGCCCGACAGCCCAGTCCTTCCAGGAATCCGACAGCAGGAATGGTTTTTCTGTCAGTATCGGAGCTGAGCATAGCCTGAACGACGATTGGTCGATTACTGGTGAATACGAGTATGTTCAGTTTGAGGGCAAGGATGTCGAGTTTGGCAGCGGGTTTTCGACTCGTTCGACGCCTGAGTATCGCAGTCTTCGGTTTGGTTTGAACTACACCTTCTGACCTCCTTAAGTCTGGTGGCCTGTGGGCCTGAAGTCGGTTCGATATACTCGAGTGCAATCGGCGGTTTTGTCATTCGTTTGCGAAAATTTGAATCTGTGGCTTGCGCCCACCGGCAATTGTTGTCACGCTCGGGGAGAAACGCCAAGACAGGAGAACGGATTGGCCATCGGTGCCCTTACCCCACCGCAAGATGAAATGCCCCAGCGTGAGGCGTTTGTTGAATTTCCCGACAACCGGTTGTTGATTGATTTGTGCGGCGAATATGACCGTAATCTGACCGACATCGAACAAAAACTCTCGGTGCAGATTGTGCGCCGTGGCAACCAGCTTGTGGTCATGGGCGACGAAGACGCCCAGAAACAAGCGATCGAAGTGTTACAGGCGCTTTATACAAGGCTGGAAACCGGTAAGGATGTCGAAGCCGCCGACGTGGATCGCGAATTGCGCATGGGCGGGTCCGAGAAGGGAACGGGAAGTCGCGAAGGTGATCAGCTCGAGATGTTCAAGGGCGGAACGGTCGAGATCAAAACCAGAAAGAAATTGGTCGAACCGCGCACAGATGCCCAAAAAGCCTATGTCCAGTCGCTGTTCAACAATGAACTGGCCTTTGGCATCGGACCAGCGGGTACGGGCAAAACCTATCTGGCTGTCGCTGTTGGTGTGTCGATGTTTATCGGCGGACATGTGGACCGTATAATCCTAAGCCGCCCTGCGGTCGAAGCCGGTGAAAAACTGGGCTATCTGCCGGGTGACATGAAGGACAAGGTCGATCCTTATATGCAACCGCTGTACGATGCGTTGAACGATTTCCTTCCGGGTAAACAGTTGGCCAAGCTGATCGAGGAAAAGCGAATCGAAATTGCGCCCTTGGCCTTTATGCGCGGTCGAACTTTGGCAAATGCGTTTGTTGTCTTGGACGAGGCACAGAATGCCACGACTATGCAGATGAAGATGTTCCTGACGCGTTTGGGCGAGGGTAGCCGAATGGTGATCACCGGTGACCGCTCGCAGGTGGATTTGCCGCGCGGGGTTCAGTCAGGTCTGGCCGATGCGGAACGGTTGCTTAAGACGATCCCGAATATCAGCTTCAACTATTTCACGTCGAAAGACGTCGTGCGCCATCCGCTTGTCGCCGCGATCATCGAGGCGTATGAGGCCGACGCGGGCCGTGAAACCTGAGAGGTTTCAGGCTACGATGCCCGGGGCTTTGGACGACAGACATGAACCTTGAACTGACGGTGGAAGACACCCGCTGGCAGGGGCTGGAGCCCTTGGCACGCCGCGCCATTCAGGCGGTTATGGACCATTGTAACCTTCAAGAAGACTGTGAAATCAGCCTATTGGCCTGCGACGATGTCCGTATCGCGGATCTGAACGCTGAATTCCGGGAAAAACCCTCGGCGACTAATGTACTGAGTTGGCCTGCCGAAGATTTGGCCGCGGACATCGCAGGTCAGCCGCCGTTATCTCCGACCCCGGATTTTACCGGAGAGACAGCTTTGGGGGATATCGCGATCTCATTTGACACCTGTGCACGTGAAGCGGCTGAGGCAGGAAAAGCCATGGATGATCATGTCACACATCTGATCATTCACGGAATGTTGCATTTGTTGGGATACGATCACATCCGTGACCCGGACGCCACTTTGATGGAGGGGGTCGAAGTCGAGATACTTGGCAAATTGGGTATTGATGACCCATATACTGTTTAATAGGGGCCATTTTGGCCGATCATTTGGAATGGGATAATGGGCGATACAGACGGCAGTTCTATGGCAGCGCAAAGCGCGCAACCAAAGGAAGGCACAGAAAACATCAAAGAGAAAGCTGGGTTTTTCTCTCGAATAGTGGATGCATTCTCGTCGCAAGATGATGAGCAGGTTTCGGGCGCCAATGGGCATGAAACCGACAAAACGCAACCACGTGGCATGATCAATCTGCGCAGAATGCGAGTCGAGGATGTTGCGATCCCGACAGCAGAAATCGTGTCGGTCCCATCAACCATAACCAAGGACGAACTTGCGCAGGTGTTTCGCGAAAGCGGCCTGTCACGTATCCCGGTCTATGACGGCACTCTGGATACGCCTTTAGGGTTTGTGCATCTCAAGGATTTCGCGCTGACCCATGGGTTTAACGGAACCTCATCCACATTCGACCTAATCTCAATGTTGCGCACTTTGCTGTTCGTGCCACCCTCGATGCCAATCGGCGTTCTGATGACAAAAATGCAGACCGAGCGCAGACACATGGCGTTGGTGATCGACGAATATGGGGGCGTCGACGGTTTGGTAACGATCGAAGATTTGATCGAACAGGTTGTAGGCGAAATTGCGGATGAGCATGACGCCGATGAAAGCCAGCTTTGGCTACAAGAAAAGCCGGGTTGCTATATCGTTCAGGCCCGCGTACCGCTCGAGGATTTCGAGGCCGAGATCGGACGTTCCCTGACCAGCCATGAGGACGTCGACGAAGAGGAAATCGATACCCTGGGCGGGCTTGTCTTCATGCTCTCGGGGCGCGTTCCTGCCCGTGGCGAAGTTGTCTTGCATCCCGAGGGGCCCGAGTTCGAAGTCATAGATGCCGATCCGCGCCGGATCAAAAGACTGCGGGTCATGTTGCCGGATCTCGTTGCATGAACCCTGCCGCGAGGTGGCCATTCTGGATGACTTTTGGTTTGGCAGCGTTTCTGGGCGCCATTGCGGCGTTTGGGCTAGCGCCATTCGGTTATTGGTTTGCAACTGTGGCCGCGCTGCTTGGTCTTGGGCCGTTGTTCGTCACTGCGCCTTCTCGGTCACGCGCGGCCTGGATCGGCTGGGCATTTGCCACCGGGTATTTTGCGCATGCTCTCAGCTGGATTGTCGAGCCCTTTCTGGTCGATGCCGAGCGTCACGCCTGGATGGCGCCATTTGCCCTGATTTTCATGGCCGGAGGGCTCGCGCTATTCTGGACCTGCGCTTTTTGGCTGGTGCGCCGTCCGAGCGCGTCTGCACTTGGTCAGGCTGTCTTGCTTGCATTGGCGGTTTCGCTTGCCGAGGGGGCGCGGGGGTATGTTCTGACGGGATTTCCATGGGCTGGATTGGCGCAAATATGGGTTGACACTCCGGTGGTCCATGTTCTGGCGTTGATCGGCCCTTATGGGTTGGGCGCCGTGACCTTGTTGGCAACGTTACCTCTCGGGGCGGCGTTGGTGCAGCGCTCAAGGATCGGGGCGGCAGCCACGTTGTCTGTTGGTGCTATCGGGCTGGTAGTGGCTAGTGCGTTGTCTGTGCCTGCAGTGACCTTTACCGGTCATGTTGTCCGGATTGTGCAGCCCAATGCGCCGCAACACCAGAAATGGGACCCTGACTACGCTCCGCTTTTCTTTGCACTACAGTTGGAGTTTTCAGCAGCGCAGCCCCGACCGGATATGATTGTTTGGCCTGAAACGTCTGTCCCGGCTTGGTTGGGTAGCGCGCAACCCTATCTGGATGCAATCGCGGATGCAGCCAAGGGTGTGCCAGTTGTCTTTGGGATACAAAGAGGCGAGGGGCCTCGGATCTACAACTCATTGGTCTATCTGGGCGAAAATGGCCAGCAAGACGCGTTGTATGACAAACATCACCTTGCCCCGTTTGGCGAGTATGTTCCTTTTGGCGATTTAATGGCGCGTTTCGGTGTTTACGGGATGGCGACTACAACGGGACATGGTTTCAGTGCAGGGCCAGGGGCCGAACTGTTCGAGGCGGGCAAGCTGGGCAAAGCACTGCCATTGATTTGTTATGAGGCCGTCTTTACGCAAGATGTTCTATCGGCTCCGGCGCGGGCTGATTTTTTGCTTCAGATCACAAATGATGCCTGGTTTGGAACCCGTTCGGGACCATATCAGCACCTTGCGCAGGCGCAGATGCGCGCTGTTGAACAGGGTCTTCCGATGATGCGTGCCGCTAATACCGGTGTGTCCGCCATGATCGACCCGCTGGGTCAGGTGACGCAGTCTTTGGCGCTGGGAAACGCGGGTTTCATAGACGCTGAGCTTCCTGCGCCTTTGGCAGCGACCCTTTATTCCAGGCTTGGCGACTATCCTCTTTTCCTTGCACTGTTTTTCGCGACGATCGCACTGTGGCGACCTGCTCGGCGGACTTGATAGCAATTACTGATTGACGCTTTCAAACTCTGAGCGTATCCCCCATGTGCCCGTCACAACGGCTTCCTGGCGTGATGGGGAAATCTTAATGGAGCACTTTTATGTCCCGACAGAACTATACTTTCACTTCGGAGTCCGTATCCGAAGGGCACCCCGACAAGGTCTGTGACCGGATTTCGGATGCGGTACTTGACGCATTTCTGAACGAAGAACCTGAAGCGCGCGTGGCGTGTGAAACTTTTGCCACGACCAACCGGGTTGTTATTGGTGGCGAAGTCGGTTTGTCGGATCAAGACAAACTTCACGATTACATGGGTCGCATCGACGAGATCGCGCGCGACTGTATCAAGGATATTGGCTACGAGCAGGACAAGTTCCACCACGAGACCGTCGAGGTTACAAACCTGCTGCACGAGCAATCTGCCCACATCGCACAGGGCGTTGATGCCTCGGGCGACAAGGACGAAGGCGCCGGCGACCAGGGGATCATGTTCGGCTACGCTACGACCGAAACGTCTGCGCTGATGCCGGCCCCGATTCAGTATTCCCACGCGATCCTGCGCCGTCTGGCAGAGGTCCGTAAAAACGGTACCGAGCCCGCGCTGGGCCCTGACGCGAAATCGCAACTGTCGGTCGTGTACCGCGATGGCAAGCCTGTGGGGGTCAGCTCGATCGTGTTGTCGACCCAGCACCTGGATGCAGCGCTGTCTTCGGATGATATCCGCGCTATTGTCGAGCCTTATATCCGCGAAACCCTGCCCGAAGGCTGGCTGACGGCCGAGACCGAGTGGCACGTGAACCCAACCGGCAAATTCGTGATTGGCGGCCCCGACGGGGATGCGGGCCTGACCGGCCGTAAAATCATCGTCGACACCTATGGCGGTGCCGCACCTCATGGAGGCGGCGCGTTCTCGGGCAAAGACCCGACCAAGGTGGACCGTTCAGCGGCCTATGCGGCGCGCTATCTGGCCAAGAACGTAGTCGCTGCTGGCATGGCGGAACGCTGCACCATTCAGCTGAGCTATGCGATTGGTGTTTCCAAGCCGCTTTCGATCTATGCCGAGACCTATGGCACAGGTCAGGTTTCCGACGCCGAAATCGAAAAGGCCGTTGGACAGGCGATGGACCTGACACCGCGCGGTATTCGTGAACATCTGCAGATGAACAAGCCGATCTACCAGCGCACTGCAGCTTATGGTCACTTTGGCCGTGAACCCGATGCGGATGGCGGTTTCAGCTGGGAACGCACCGACCTTGTGGACGCGCTGAAAGCGGCGGTCTGATCGGTATCCAAAGGTGCGCCCTGACGGGCGCGCTCTTTTCTGGTGCTTTTTGGGGGCGGCGGGTCTGTTGAGTGGACCGGCCGCCTCTTGCGTCTGTGGTGTCTGCGCAGTATGGGCACGGCCATGAGCACCGAGACACCCCAACGCCCCCGCAGGAACTTTTATGGCCGCTTCAAGGGCAAAACCCTGAAGCCCAGTCAAAAGACGTATCTGAGCGAAGACCTCGATGCGCTGTCCCCCGGTGCGGTCGATTGGGAGAGTAACCCCGAACGCGCGCCGCTGGACCTGCAGGCGCTGTTTGGCGGGCGGGATGTCTGGCTTGAGGTTGGCTTTGGCGGCGGTGAGCATCTGGTGCATCAGGCGGCGAACAACCCCGATATCGGCATCATCGGGGCCGAACCCTACATCAACGGCGTCGCCATGTTGCTGGGCAAGATCCGGCAGGCTGGGGTCGAGAACCTCGCTGTGCATCCTGGCGATGCGCGCGACCTGTTCGATGTTTTGCCCGAGGCCAGCATCTCGCGTGTATTCCTGCTCTATCCCGATCCGTGGCCCAAGACGCGGCACCATCGTCGCCGCTTTGTGACACAGGAACATCTGCAACCGCTGGCGCGGGCGCTGAAACCGGGTTCGATCTTTCGGGTCGCGACTGATATTCCCGACTATGTTCGCCAAACGCTTGAGGAAGTGCCACGCGCCGGGTTCGAGTGGCTGGCCGAGCGCCCGGCTGACTGGCGCGAACCATGGGACGATTGGATTTCCACCCGTTACGAACAGAAGGCTCTGCGCGAAGGGCGCACGCCGCATTACCTGACCTTCCGCCGCACAGGCTGATTGCCGCTGGACCAACCGGCCCCAATTCGCTAATCGGCTAAGGCACTGATAGCGAAAACAGGAGCCCCCATGTCCGGACACGGCACGCCCATCCCGATGACCTCATATCCCTGCGGTCCGCTGACCGGAACGGCAGAGGTGCCCGGCGACAAGTCGATCTCGCACCGATCGCTGATCTTGGGCGCGATGGCGGTGGGTGAGACGAAGATTTCCGGCCTGCTAGAGGGCGAAGATGTTATGGACACCGCCAAGGCCATGCGCGCTTTTGGGGCCGAGGTCACAGATCACGGCGGCGGCGAATGGACCGTGCATGGCGTGGGCGTTGGCGGGTTCGCCGAGCCGGATCAGGTGATCGATTGCGGTAACTCGGGCACCGGGGTACGGCTGATCATGGGCGCGATGGCAACCTGTCCGATCTCGGCCACGTTTACCGGCGATGCCAGCCTGAACAAACGCCCGATGGCGCGGGTGACGGACCCGCTGGCGCTGTTTGGGGCGCAATCGGTTGGTCGCTCGGGTGGGCGTTTACCGATGACCATCGTGGGCGCGGCCGAACCCGTTCCGGTACGCTATGAGGTGCCGGTGCCGTCAGCGCAGGTGAAATCTGCTGTGCTGCTGGCAGGTCTGAACGCACCGGGCAAAACTGTTGTCGTTGAAAAAGAGGCCACCCGCGACCATTCGGAACGGATGCTGGCCGGGTTCGGCGCAGAGATCACCGTTGAGGATACAGATGAGGGCCGGGTGATCACCCTGACCGGTCGCCCCGAGTTGAAGCCCCAGGTTATTGCCGTTCCGCGCGACCCGTCCAGCGCGGCGTTTCCGGTTTGCGCAGCGCTGATCACGCCCGGTTCGGATGTTTTGGTGCCGGGCATTGGCCTGAACCCGACCCGCGCGGGGCTGTTTACCACGCTGCGCGAGATGGGCGCGGACCTGACTTATGAAAACGAACGCGAAGAAGGCGGCGAGCCCGTTGCCGATCTGCGGGCGAAATACTCGCCTAACATGAAGGGCATCAACGTGCCGCCGGAACGAGCGGCCTCGATGATTGACGAATACCCGGTGCTGTCCGTGGTTGCGGCCAATGCCACCGGCACCACGATGATGGGCGGCGTGAAAGAGCTGCGCGTCAAGGAAAGCGACCGGATCGACGCAATGGCCCGCGGGTTGCGCGCCAATGGTGTGACCGTGGAAGAGGGTGAAGAATGGTGGTCGGTTGACGGTCTGGGCATCGGAAATGTTCCCGGCGGCGGTACCTGCGAGAGCTTTTTGGATCACCGCATCGCCATGTCGTTCATGGTGATGGGAATGGGAGCGAAAACGCCGGTCTCGGTTGATGATGGCGCTCCGATTGCAACCTCGTTCCCGATCTTTGAACCGCTGATGGCGACGCTGGGCGCCAAGGTCGAACGCGCGTGAGTTTCACGGTTGCCATAGACGGGCCAGCGGCTGCAGGGAAGGGCACGATCTCTAAGGCCGTCGCGGCGCATTTCGGCTTTGCCCATCTGGATACCGGGTTGCTCTACCGCGCGGTGGGGCGGCGCACGCTTGAGGGGATGGACCCGATCGCAGCGGCGCAGGCCCTGACAGCCGAAGAATTGCAACAGGGTGACCTGCGTACGGCCGAGATCGCGCAGGCGGCCTCGAAAGTGGCGGTGATCTCCGAGGTCCGCGCGGCTCTGGTCGATTTCCAGCGCGCCTTTGCGCGGCGGGTCGGGGGTGCGGTTCTGGACGGGCGCGATATTGGCACTGTCATTTGCCCCAATGCCGAGGCGAAGTTGTTCGTAACCGCCAGTGCCGAGGTCCGGGCTGAGCGGCGTTACCTTGAATTGAGTGCCAAGGGGGCCAATGTCACGCGCGATCAGGTTCTGGCCGATGTGCGCGAACGCGATGCGCGGGATGCAGAACGCAGCACGGCCCCGATGAAACCGGCCGAGGATGCGGTGCAACTGGACACATCGCAACTGAGCATCGAGGACGCTTTGGCGCAGGCCATCGAGCTAATCGAACAGAAAAAGCCCGCGACGCCGTAACGCCGCGAGCTTTCGCTTGGAGGTGGGTTAAAGCTCGCCGACTGCGACGCTTTTGATCTTTGACCATTTGCCATCAGCGGTTTTTGCCGTGCCGGGTACGTCTTTCAAAAACGCGGCGCGGGTTTCGGCATTCAGGAACAGGTACAGCTTGCCGTCGGCGACCAGGTATTGATCCGGATCACCGTCAAATTTCTTGCCAACCGACACCCCGAACGAGCAGAACCCACCATGCTGCGGCAGATAGGCGGCGGGGTTTGCCTCGAACGCGGCAAGGTTCTCGGCGGTGGTGAAATAGTAGGAGGCACCGTCATAGGTGGCCGAATGGTTGGCAAAACCATCAACCGGATTGCCGTCATTGACCAGTGCCACCAGATCGACCCCATGTGCGGCCAGAGGAGCGCCCGCCGCCGAGATACCGTTCGAGACGTTGATTTCATCTGCGGCAAAGGCCGGGGCGGCGATCAGGGGCAGGGTGGCGATCAGAGTGGTCAGAACCAGGGATTTCATTGCGTTTCCTTTCATCATTTAAGCTGGGCGCGGCCGGATTGCCCGCCGCTGAAACAAACCTAGGCGTCAGGAGTTGAACGGACTATGATTGATGAGCTTGAAAACATTGCAGATCGTCCGATACTCGGATCGTTTGGAAGGTTCTCCTCACCAAGCTTTGTTTGGCCAGTGTCGTTTGATCCACATATGTTCAATGGGCAACCTGCAGGAGCGATGCGATGATCCGACTAGCCCTTTTTCTGATAGTTCTGGCCACAGGTCTGGCCGCTCAAGAGGCGCAGGACGCTCCTGAGTTGGAACCGCCCATGACCTATGAGCGGCTAGGAAAAATTCTTTTCGCTTTGGACCCGGAGGCGCTGCCGCAGGGGCCTGGTTTTCAGCTGACGGTCGGGGATACTCCGGTTCTGGTCATCACGGATGTGAACGCCGATCGGATGCGGGCCATGGTGTCGATTAGCAGCGCGGCTGATCTGTCACCCGCGGACCTGCAGCGCATGATGCAGGCGAATTTCGACAGTACGCTAGATGCGCGTTATGCGATCGCCAACGGTACCTTGTGGGCGGCCTATATTCATCCGTTGTCCACGTTGGAAAAAGACCAGCTGATCTCGGGTCTGGCCCAAACGGTTAACATCGCCAAGACATACGGCACCCTCTATTCCGGCGGTGCTGCAGAATTCGGTGGTGGTGACAGTCAGGGCCTACAGCGCGAATTGATTGATGAGCTTTTGAAGAAAGGCGAAGAGATCTGAGGCAGGCGCAACTATGCGCGTTCTGATGCTTGTCTGACACGCCGTTTTGGCGCGCTCAACGCCTATGTCATAGGCTCTGGCCCGGTGCGGGAAAACTGTTATAGTTCCCCAAAATAAAAAGGGGGGAGCAGAGCAGAATGAACAATCGATTGCGCAAAATCACCATTGTGGGTGGCGGTACAGCCGGGTGGATGACCGCACTTATCCTTGAGATGGTGTTGTCCCGGACATCGGCGCCAAAAGATCGACCGCGGATATGTCTGATCGAAAGCCCGAATATTTCGACTGTGGGTGTGGGCGAAGCAACGGTTCCTCGTATGCCGGTGACGCTCCGGCAGGCTGGAATAGCTGAACGGGATTTCTTTCGCGAAACCAACGCTTCCTTCAAGCTGGGTGTGAAGTTCTGCAACTGGAACAAGGACGCCAAAGGTAACCGTATCGATTATATGAACCCATTTGCTCATGGCCAAATGCTGGAAGGGCTTGAAGCGGCCGAGTATTACTTGCGATTTGGCAATGGGGATCGGGATTTCACGCAATCGATCGCTCCGCATGACGATTTGGCCCGTCTCTGCAAAGGCGCGCGACCGCTGGGCGCACCAGAATTCGAGCAGCGATTTGGCTATGCGTATCATCTGGATGCGGTGAAATTCGCAGGGATGCTGACCAGGGTTTGCACCCAGCGCGGTGTCGAGCACATTCAGGATGAGGTCCAGTCGGTTGAATTGGACGAGCAAGGCAATGTCAGCCACCTGATGTTAGAGCGTAAAGGTCGCCATGACATCGAGATGGTTGTGGATTGCACCGGGTTCCGTGGGTTAATCATCAATCAGGCTCTGGGTGAGCCGTTCATGGATTACTCGGACTATCTGCCAAATGACCGGGCGATGGCATTGCAGATCGAACATCCTGATCCGGACAAGATCGAGAGTGCCACACGGTCCACGGCCCTGGGGGCCGGTTGGACCTGGCGCGTGCCTTTGTTTAACCGAGTGGGCACCGGCTATGTGTATTCCTCGGCGCATCGCACGGATGATCAGGCGGCGGACGAGTATCTTGAATGGTTGGGAGACAGCGGCAAGGGACTGACGCCGCGCGTTATCCCGATGCGCGTTGGGCGGGTGCGAAACGCCTGGGTAAAGAACTGCGTCGCCATCGGTCTGTCTGGCGGTTTCATCGAACCGTTGGAGAGCACTGCGATCCACATGATCGACCATGCGATCCGCTGGTTTGCCGAACACCTGCCGACGCGTGATATCGAGCCGTCACTGCGCGCGCGCTACAACCGGCAGATGGATAAGCTCTATGACGAGGTGCTTGAATTCATTTGTCTGCATTACCGGCTGGGCAACCGCACGGATGATCAATATTGGATCGACGCACGGACCGAGATGAAAATTCCCGACCGGTTGGCTGAGAACCTTGAGCTTTGGCAGCACCGTTTGCCTATGCAGCACGATGTCGAGTTTGCCACTCTGTTCGACCATCGCGTTTTCCAAACAGTGTTACTAGGCAAACAGGTCTACGACACCGGCTATGGAACTGGTATTCGCGACCGCGTTCGTCCGTTGAAAAAACCGATTTGGTTCCAATGGTGGAAGGGCGCGAAGGTGGATCTGGCTCAGATCCTTAAGTCCATGCCAGATCATAAGACATTGCTACGCGACATTCGCGGTGAGTTGGAAAAACCGGCCTTCGGTAAGCCGGCAAGGCCGACAGTGGCGATGCCAGGGGTAAAACCGGCACCTTTGGCCGTTCAGAACATGCCGAACTTTGCTGAAATTCAAAGCGGCGCAAAGGATTTGCAACTCTTTTAGCAGCACCTTGCGCGGTGCAAAAAAATGTTCAGACCAAACTTGGGGGCAGGGCAAAATCCTGCCCCTTTTCTTTGAAGGGAACTCTTGTTGGTCGCCCTTTGGTATGTAATAACATCACAAATTGCGATGAGGCCAACGGTGCATTTTGAAGATGATACACATTTTAAGCGCGGGACGGTCAGGCGAAGCGGCCGTAACCTGCGCAGTAATCTGAAACGCCGGCGGCGGTGCACGTGCCCGATGCAGGCATACGACTCGTTGCCCTCTGAATTACGCGCCTGGCTGGCAGAAGCGTGCTTGCCCTGGAGCCCTTCCTCGGCCCTGAAAATCTGGAATCGTTCGGGTGGATCGGTAAATGCTGCCGAAGCCCTGTCCCGGCTTGATGCAATCGAGCAGTCTATGTTGAGAAGGGACTCGGTTGTCTGGACGGGCAAAGAATGCGCGTAAGCTGGCAATTAAGGGCTTTGCTCTTGCGCATTGCCTGAAATCGGCCTATACGCGCGCTGTCTTAACACGGGCGGTCAACGTCCGGATGACGTATCTGAGCAGGGCCGGGTTACCTCGGCCCTTTGTGTTTGTGTAGTCAGATGCGCACCGGATTACGCTTGCAAGGCACCATGAAACAAGACCGGCGGAGACAACCGCTCGGCCAGAAAAAACACTTGTAAAGGAAAACACTGCCACATGGCTGATACATCCATGGAGGAATTCGAAGCCCTCCTGAACGAAAGCTTCGAAATGGACACGCCCGAAGAGGGCTCTGTTGTCAAAGGCAAGGTTCTGGCGATCGAAGCCGGCCAGGCCATCATCGACGTAGGCTACAAAATGGAAGGCCGCGTTGATCTGAAAGAATTCGCAAATCCCGGCGAAGCCCCTGAAATCGCTGTTGGTGATGAGGTCGAAGTTTACCTGCGCGCCGCAGAAAACGCCCGTGGCGAAGCTGTCATCTCGCGCGAGATGGCCCGCCGTGAAGAGGCATGGGACCGTCTGGAAAAAGCATATGCCGACGACCAGCGCGTCGAAGGTGCAATCTTTGGCCGCGTCAAAGGTGGCTTCACCGTCGATCTGGGTGGCGCAGTTGCGTTCCTGCCCGGCAGCCAGGTTGACGTGCGCCCCGTGCGCGACGCTGGCCCGCTGATGGGTCTGAAGCAGCCGTTCCAGATTCTGAAAATGGACCGCCGCCGTGGCAACATCGTTGTCTCGCGTCGCGCAATCCTGGAAGAATCGCGTGCCGAACAGCGCGCCGAAGTTATCGGCAACCTGTCCGAAGGTCAGACCGTCGAGGGTGTTGTCAAAAACATCACCGAATACGGTGCATTCGTTGACCTGGGCGGCGTTGACGGCCTGCTGCACGTCACCGACATGGCATGGCGCCGTGTGAACCACCCGTCCGAGATCCTGACGATCGGCGAAACCATCAAGGTTCAGGTCATCAAGATCAACAAAGAGACCCACCGCATCAGCCTTGGCATGAAGCAGCTGCAAGAAGATCCGTGGGATCTGGTTGCTGCGAAATACCCGCTGGGCTCGGTCCATCAGGGTCGTGTCACCAACATCACCGACTACGGCGCGTTCGTCGAGCTGGAAGCCGGTGTCGAAGGTCTGGTGCACGTATCCGAGATGTCCTGGACCAAGAAAAACGTCCACCCCGGCAAGATCGTTTCGACCAGCCAGGAAGTCGACGTCATGGTTCTGGAAATCGACGGCGCCAAGCGTCGCGTGTCTCTGGGCCTGAAGCAGACTCAGCGCAACCCGTGGGAAGTGTTTGCAGAAACACACCCCGAGGGCACCGAGGTCGAAGGCGAAGTCAAGAACATCACCGAATTCGGTCTGTTCATTGGCCTCGAAGGCGACATCGACGGCATGGTTCACCTGTCGGACCTGTCCTGGGACGAGCGTGGCGAGGATGCGATCCAGAACTACCGCAAAGGCGACATGGTTTCGGCCGTCGTTTCGGAAGTTGACGTCGAAAAAGAGCGTATCTCGCTGTCGATCAAAGCCCTGGGCGGTGACAAGTTCGCCGAAGCCGTGGGCGGCGTGAAGCGTGGTTCGGTCATCACCGTTGAGGTCACCGCGATCGAAGATGGTGGTATCGAGGTGGAATACGAAGGCATGAAGTCCTTCATCCGCCGTTCGGACCTTTCGCGTGACCGTGCCGAGCAGCGCCCCGAGCGTTTCAACACTGGCGACAAGGTCGACGTCCGCGTCACCAATGTCGACAGCAAGACTCGCCGTCTGGGCCTGTCGATCAAAGCACGCGAAATCGCCGAAGAGAAAGAGGCCGTGGAACAGTACGGTTCTTCCGACTCGGGCGCGTCGCTGGGCGATATCCTGGGCGCAGCGCTGAAGTCGGGCGACTAAGTCCGGACCTCAGTCCAAACAGTTTTACGGCCCCGTACAAGAGTGCGGGGCCGTTTTTGTTGCGAATCAATATGTTCTGAATTTTGAGCTATATTCACCTGCTGTTCATGCTTTAGGGGGTCAATTCCCGTGAACGGGCAAAAAATCGCGTGACTTTGAGGCAGAATCAAGGCTCAGCAGACAGAGTCAACGTTCCCCCGAACTAAGTTTTTTCCTATACTGTTCAGAATAATAGACATGGTAATCCGGTCGCCTGGGAGGGTAACGCATATGATCCGTTCAGAACTGATTCAGAAAATCGCCGACGAGAACCCACATCTTTACCAACGCGATGTCGAGCGGATCGTGAATACTGTGTTCGAAGAAGTGACCGATGCCATGGCCCGTGGTGATCGGGTTGAACTGCGTGGCTTTGGAGCGTTTTCGGTCAAACAGCGCGACGCGCGGGTGGGCCGAAACCCCCGTACTGGCGAGACCGTTCAGGTCGAAGAAAAAAGTGTTCCGTTTTTCAAGACTGGCAAGTTGCTAAGGGACCGTTTGAACGGTAAAGCCTAAGGCATGATGCGCTACGTTAGATATGCTTTTTTGGCGATCCTCGCGATCGTTCTGATCTCGGTTTCGCTGGCCAACCGCGAAGCCGTTGAGCTGACACTGATGCCTCAGGCGATTGCCGATCTGATTGGGTTCAATATCAGCACCTCTCTGCCCTTGTTTCTTGTGGTTCTGGGCAGCGTTGTTGCGGGCCTGGTTATCGGGTTCCTCTGGGAATGGCTGCGTGAGCATAAGCACCGTGCAGATGCGTCGGCCAAAACCGGTGAAGTTCGCAAACTTGAACGCGAAGTCAAAAAGCTCAAGAAAAAGCAGAACGAAGGCAAGGATGAGGTCCTCGCCATTCTGGACGAGGCCAGCTAAGCTAACATGTCCGATGTAGCGGTCAAAATTTGCGGCCTGACCGCCGCTGACCAAGTGCGCGCCGCAGCGGACGCAGGCGCGCGGTATCTAGGGTTCAACTTCTTTCCGAAATCACCGCGCTATGTCTCGCCGGAGCAAGCCGCCCAACTAACGGATCACGTCCCTGTCGGTGTGGCAAAAGTGGCCTTGGTGGTGAACGCATCTGATACGTTGCTGGACAGCATTACCGCAGCTGCCCCGTTCGACATGTTACAGCTACACGGGTCGGAAAGCGTAGAACGTGTGCAAGAAGTCAAAGCGCGTTACGGTCTGCCCGTCATAAAGGTGGTTGGCGTGGCCGATGCCAAAGACCTGCAAGCAATAGACACCTACAGTGATGTTGCCGACCAGTTGCTGGTTGATGCCAAGGCCCCTAAAAACGCGGTCTTGCCAGGTGGAAACGGGTTGGCCTTTGATTGGCGTTTGCTGGCTGGGCGTAAATACTGGCGCAAGCCTTGGATGCTGGCCGGTGGCTTGAACCCCGATAACGTGGCCGAGGCGATCCGGATGACCGGTGCACGTCAGGTGGACGTTGCCTCGGGTGTGGAGAGCGCGCCGGGTATCAAGGATGCCGATCTGATGCGTGCCTTTATCGCTGCGGCAAACGCGACCGGTTGACGCGTCTGGCAAAGCATCGAGCGAGTGCGTTTTGCCATGGCAAATCCCGCCGCTACCTCCTATGAACGAAAGGTAAGATGACGGAGACAGCCATGGCCAACGATCTTTTCAATTCCTTCATGTCCGGTCCTGATGAGCAGGGCCGTTTTGGCATCTTCGGCGGACGGTTTGTCAGCGAGACCCTGATGCCGCTGATCCTGTCGCTGGAAGAGGAATACGAGAAGGCCAAAGACGATCCGACTTTCTGGGCCGAGATGGATGATCTGTGGGCGAACTATGTGGGCCGCCCCTCGCCGCTGTATTACGCGGAACGTCTGACCGAACACTTGGGCGGCGCGAAGATTTACCTGAAACGTGATGAGCTGAACCACACCGGTGCGCATAAGATCAACAACGTGCTGGGGCAGATCATTCTGGCGCGCCGTATGGGCAAGACCCGGATCATCGCCGAGACCGGCGCAGGGCAGCACGGCGTGGCCACAGCCACCGTTTGCGCCAAGTTCGGCCTGAAATGCATCGTCTACATGGGCGCCCATGATGTGCAGCGTCAGGCCCCCAACGTGTTCCGTATGCGCCTGCTGGGGGCCGAGGTGATTCCGGTCACGTCCGGCCGAGGCACGCTGAAAGACGCGATGAACGATGCGCTGCGCGACTGGGTGACCAATGTGCGCGACACGTTCTATTGCATCGGCACCGTGGCCGGGCCGCACCCGTACCCGGCGATGGTCCGCGATTTCCAGTCGATCATCGGTAAGGAAGCGAAAGAGCAGATGATGAAGGCCGAAGGCCGTCTGCCCGACACTATCATTGCCGCCATCGGTGGTGGTTCAAACGCGATGGGCCTGTTCTACCCGTTCCTTGACGACAAATCGGTGAATATCATCGGTGTCGAGGCCGGTGGCAAAGGTGTGAACGAGAAGATGGAGCATTGCGCATCATTGACCGGCGGGCGACCCGGCGTGTTGCACGGCAACCGCACCTATCTGCTGCAGGATGATGATGGGCAGATTCTTGAGGGCTACTCGATCTCTGCCGGTCTGGACTATCCGGGCATCGGGCCCGAGCATTCCTGGCTGCACGACATCGGCCGCGCGCAATATGTGTCGATCACCGACAAAGAGGCGCTGGAGGCGTTCCAGCTGTGCTGCGCCACCGAAGGCATCATCCCCGCGCTGGAGCCCAGCCACGCACTGGCTCACGTTATGAAAATTGCGCCCGAACTTCCCAAAGATCACCTGATCTGTATGAACATGTGTGGACGGGGCGATAAGGACGTGCAGACCGTAGCCAAGTATCTGAACTTTGACATGTCGGATACAGAAGGCCGCAGCGCCGACTAAACCCGATTGCGAAAACCACAAAAGGCGCGCCTGCTTGAGCGCGCCTTTTTTTGTCCGCCCACCTGCTTAATCTGCGTTGGAATGCTCTGTCAGAATCGCCAGAGAGACGATGTCCAAAGCGCGCTGATGGGTTGCTTCAAGGTGCACTTTGGGTGCACACCCTTCGTCATGGGCCTGTAGAAAACGGCTGGCGCAAAGGCACCAACTGTCTCCGGGGTTGAGGCCGGGAAAGTTGAACTCGGGGCGCGGTGTGCTGAGGTCGTTGCCGACATACTTGGAAAAGGCCAGAAACTCGGCCGTCATCACGGCGCAGACCGTATGGCTGCCCTGATCTTCGGGGCACGTATTGCAGGCCCCGTCACGAAAGAACCCGGTCAGAGGGTCTTGGGAGCAGGGGGCCAGAACGCCCCCCAGCACGTTGATGCTGTCCTGTTTTTGCATGGCGACACCCTACAGGCTTTGCGCAATACTGCGAAACATTTCGACATTGGCTTCGTTTACGCCATCGTCGCGGAACTTGCGATCCGCTCCGGTCGTCACGATCAAAACGCCGCGGGGTTGGTCGAAATAGATATACTGACCGTAAACGCCCCGTGCGAGAAACTCGCCCTCATGCGCACCTATCGGAATCCACCATTGGTAGCCATAACCGATCTTCCCGACCTCGGTCGGAGCGCTGGGCAGGACGGATTCGGCGACCCAATCCGCGGGTACGAGTTGCTGACCGTTGTGCTGCCCATTCTGCAGGATCATTTGACCGAACCGGGCAAAATCCCGAGTTGTGAAGTTCAAGCCACCTAGAACAAAGGCAACCCCGGCACCGTCGGTCACGTAATAGCCGTCGTATTCCAGACCCAGCGGCTGAATGATCTTTTCGGTCAGCAAGTCAGTGACGCTGCGCCCGGTTGCGCCTCGGATCACCATTCCAATCACATGGGTGTCGATCGAGACATACTGCCAGGTCTCACCCGGTTTTGTGAAATTGTCCTGCAGCGAGGCTGCAAAATCGTCCAGCTTTCCACCCAACGCCACGACACGCCCCATACGGTTGATGTCTGACTTGGGGTCAAAATAATCCTCGTTGAATGTGACGCCGCTGGCCATATTCAGCACATTGCGCAGGGTCGCGCTGTCATAGGCCGTACCCTTCAGTTGCGGGGCGTATTGAACCACCTGATCATCCAACGAGGTGATCGCGCCTTCCTCCAATAGGATACCGAACAGAGCCGAAAGGTAGCTTTTGGCGACCGACCAGGAAATCCGGCGGTCTTCCGGCGTGGTGCCCAGGTAATACTCCTCGAACCGGATCTGACCATCCTGCATCACGAGAAGAGACGTCACAGCCCGGTCTTCGATCCACTGATCGGTGCCTTCGGGTAGATCAAAGCCAGTGCCATAGGGCAGGTCCCAGGTGGGGCCGTCACCGCGCGGCAGGTCGACCGTCAGGAACGCCTGATCCATATGCGAGAAGTTATGGACAATCTTGTCTTCGCTGAATAGCGAATTCACTGCCATAAGTCGCTGAATTTCTTCGCGTTTCCAGAAGCCAACAACCACGGCGGCCAGTACCAGCATCAATGTGATGCGCAGCACCCACTTCAACAGCGTTCTCATATGTCTCCTCCCATATGCGTGCTGTATTGGACCGCGCCCCGATGCGATCTGCAATCGGGACGTTACGGCAAGACCTATGAGTCTATTTGAACTTATCCAGCAGTTTTTGCATGGCCGATCGTTCATCGACCTCGGGCTCAGGCGCGGGCTTTGGTGCCGATTGGGACGGTTGAGGCGTTTTTGACGATCTCGGTGGCGCAGTCCGTAGGGCAACCGCATTCATGAACTTGCCGCTTTCGTTATCGGCAAGATGCGCGGCCCCATCTGATACGCCGCGCAGCACGTCCTCCAGCCAGTCCGAGTCAGCCTTGGCAAAGTCGCCCAGAACGTAAGGAGAGACCATCTCTTTGCGCCCCGGATGCCCGATCCCTAGTCGCACACGATCATAGGCGGGGCTGATATGTTCGTGGATGGATCGCAGCCCATTGTGACCGGCGTGACCACCGCCCGCCTTGACCCGAACCTTACCGGGAGCGAGGTCAAGCTCATCATGAAAGACGGTCACATCAGTCGAGTCTAATTTGTAGAACCGCATCGCTTCGCCAACAGATTGACCCGAGCGGTTCATGAAAGTCTGCGGCTTGATCAACAGCACTTTTTCGCGACCCAGCCGCCCTTCGGCGATCTCGGCCTGAAACTTGGACTTCCAAGGGCCAAAGCTGTGATCTTGGGAGATCCTGTCTACAGCCATAAAGCCGATATTGTGGCGGTTGCGGGCATATTTCGCCCCCGGATTCCCCAAACCGACGAACAGCTTCATGATCTCGTCCCCGTTGCTTTGCACAAGGTTGATGGCACGGATCGCGACCGGTTTTCCACCCCAACCCTGCAAAAGAAAACGGGGCCCATCCGGACCCCGTTTCCAATCCAGTCACTCAAGCGTCTGGACTTATTCTTCTTCCTGACCGACGACTTCAACCTCGTCTGCGGCCACTTCTTCACCTTCTTCGTCGTCGCTGGTCGACAGACCGGTCGGTGCCGAGATGTTCGCGATCACGAAGTCACGGTCGATGGTGGGCTTGGTGCCTGCAGGTAGATCCACGGCCGAGATGGTGACAACATCGTTGATGTTCAGACCGGTCAGATCAATTGTGATCTTCTCGGGGATGTCACCGGCGGTGCAGACCAGCTCAACCTCAGGACGCACAACAGTCAGAACGCCACCCTTCTTGATGCCGGGGGCTGCTTCTTCGTTGACGAACTCAACGGGGATGAACAGCGCAATCTTGGTGGTCCGACGCAGGCGCATCAGGTCCAGGTGGGTCGGCAGGTCTTTGACAACGTCACGCTGAACGTCGCGGCAGATGACGCGGACGTCCTCGTGGCCTTCAACCTTCAGGTTCCACAGAGTGGACTTGAACCGGCCTGCTTTCAGACGCTTGAACAGTTCGTTGAACGGGATCTTGATTGCCAGTGGGTCTTTGTCGCCACCGAATACAACGCCCGGAACCATGCCTTCGCGGCGGGTCTGACGAGCGGCGCCCTTGCCTGTCCCCGTCCGTTCCAGAGCTACGAGATCAGGAATCTCTCCAGCCATGATAATTCTCCAAATGTTAGGGCGGGCATCCTCCAAGGCTGTATGCCCGCGTGAAGCCGCGTCCTTAGCTTGATTCATCTGTTTTGGAAAGGGGTTTTTACAGGTTCAACCATTTGCGAGGCTCTGCCTCGCGCTCCGAGGTATTTTCAGCCAGATGAAGTGCAGATCCCTTGCTTGATCTGGCCACAAATATCTCGGGGGAGTCGCCCGGAACGGGCGGCGCGGGGGCAGAGCCCCCTGACGCCCTGATCACTTGCGCCAACGTCCGCCGAAATCTTCGGGCACCAATAGATTGTGCCGGCCCAGGTCGGTGACTTTTCTTTCACCACACAGTGCCATGGTTGTGTCGAATTCCTTTTGGATGACGTCCAGCGCGGTGGTCACACCTTTTTGTCCCATCGCCCCCAGACCATAGACAAACGCTCGGCCGATATAGGTGCCTTGCGCACCCAGGGCCACTGCTTTCAAAACGTCCTGACCGGACCGGATGCCGCTGTCCAGATGGACCTCAATATCGCCTCCGACCGCGTCCATGATCTCGGGCAGAACACGGATCGAGCTGAGAGCACCGTCCAGTTGCCGTCCACCGTGATTGGATACCACGATGGCATCAGCCCCAAGTTTGGCCGCCATCCGGGCGTCGTCTGCATCCAGGATACCCTTGAGGATGACCTTGCCGCCCCATTGTTCCATCAGCTTTTCGACTTTTTTCCAGTCGAGGCTGGGGTCGAATTGTTCGGCCGTCCACGCGCCCAGCGACGACGCGTCCGAGATACCGTCCACATGGCCAACGATATTGCCGAATTCCCGCCGTTTGGCGCGCAGCATTTCGATCCCCCAGGACCATTTGGTCATCAGGTTCGCGATGGTTTTGGGGGTCAGCTTTGGCGGCGCGGACAGGCCGTTTTTCAGGTCCTTGTGGCGCTGCCCCAGGATCTGCAGGTCCAGCGTGATGACCAAAGCGGAACACTTGGCGTCTTTGGCCCGTTGGATCAGTCGGCTGACGTAATCCTGATCCTTCATGGTGTAAAGCTGGAACCAGAATGGTGCCGAAGTGTGTTCGGCTACATCTTCTATCGAATTGATGGACATGGTGGACAGAGTGAAAGGCACTCCGAAATCTTCGGCGGCTTTGGCGGCCTTCATCTCTCCGTCTGCGTGTTGCATACCGGTCAGACCAACCGGAGCCAGCGCGACTGGCATTGTCACATCCTGCCCGATCATTTTGGACGCAGTTGACCGCCCAGACATGTCAACAGCCACCCGTTGGCGTAGCCGAATATCTTCGAAATCCGAGCTGTTGTCGCGAAAGGTCTGTTCGGTCCAGCTTCCGCTTTCTGCGTAGTCATAGAACATGCGCGGGACACGCCGTTCATAGATGCGTTTGAGATCTTCAATATTCGTGATGACGGGCATGAGGTCAGCTTTCGAAGGATTGGTATAAATTGTTTACCAATACCCGACCCGCGTCGCAACGCTGCATTTGGTGTTGGTAGGTGATTGGATTGTTCAAAGAAAAACCGCAGCGGCATAGGCCAACTGCGGTTTCAAAGCGATTAAGTGGTCGCAAGCCGTCTCAGGCGGAATGTGCCCCATCTGAGAGCGTCTTGACGAAGTCGAGTACCTCGGCGACGGGCTGGCCCTTTGCGATCTGACTGACGATAGCCGAGCCGACCACTGCGCCGTCTGCCACGCTGGCGATGGCCTTCGATTTTTCGGGTGTATTGATCCCAAACCCAACGATGACCGGCAGGTCGGTTGCGGCCTTAATGCGGGCGACTTCGGGGCCGACATTAGTGGCTTGCGCCTCGGCCGCGCCGGTAATTCCGGTAATCGATACGTAATAGACAAAGCCCGAGGTGTTCTGCAGCACACGGGGCAGGCGTTTGTCATCGGTCGTCGGGGTGGCCAATCGGATGAAGTTTAATCCGGCGGCTTGCGCGGGCAGGCACAGCTCGTCATCTTCTTCTGGCGGAAGGTCGACAACGATCAAGCCATCGATGCCTGCGGACTTTGCGTCCTTCAGGAAGCTGTCGACGCCGCGGCTGTAAATCGGATTGTAGTATCCCATCAGAACGATCGGTGTCGTGTCGTCGGTTTCGCGAAAGCTGCGGGCCAAATCCAGCGTGCGCTGCAAGGTCATACCGCCATCCAACGCGCGTTGTCCGGCGGCCTGAATGGTTGGCCCGTCGGCCATTGGGTCGGTAAAGGGCAAGCCAAGCTCGATCACGTCGACGCCCGCTGCCGGAAGGCCCTTAACGATCTCAAGCGAGGTGTCGAAATCTGGATCTCCGGCCATGATATAGGCAACGAATGCCTTTTTACCTTCGGCCTTGAGGGCGGCGAATTTGGCGTCGATACGGGTCATCTGTGATCCTTGCATTCAGGTTTGATCCTGATGTGCAGAAACTTTGGCCGGAAATCAATCCCGACTGACCAGATTGACCTAGAACCCCAGGTGATAGCGTAGGAGCAGCGCATTCACGCCGGGGTTAAAGCTTTCGGTACTGGCGTTCGATTTGTGAGTGACTGCCAGCGAAATGGCGTTGCCGCTGTCCAAGGTATAGCCAAGACCCAGAAGGCTGCGAATCTGAAAGCCACCACCCAAGTCATTGTCGCCATTAGAGGCGTTAAAATAGCCTGGCATCACACTCAACTCAGCGAACCAGCGATCCGAAAAGGAATAGATGCCCACCAAACCTGCGCCGATATGCGTGTCTCCGTCGGTGTCGACGGTCAGCGCCGCACCCAGACCAGCGCTGAAGCGCGTTGCTTCGTGAAACGGACGGTGCTGGTATTCCAGTGAAAACACGCCCTGATCGTCGCCGTTGCCGTTAGAAAAATCCGCAAAACCCGCGCCAAAGATGACAGATTGGGCCTGTGCCGAGGTTGCAGCCACGAGCAAGGCGACAGAAGTAAGTAACGCTTTCATTGGGTTCTTCGTCAATTAATTGTGTGTGAATTCCTACTTGGGGACCATGACCCGCGCGGTTCAACTCACGCAAGTACAAATACCGTAACGGTTTAGTGAAGCTGCGGTGGCCATCTGCCGGTTGCACCGGTTGGGTTGCGCATTTTCCACAACCTGCCTAGAAGACGCCGTCACATCGCTTCAGGAGGCCGCAATGGGCTTTAAAATGGGAATCGTGGGTCTGCCGAATGTAGGCAAGTCGACTCTGTTCAACGCGCTGACCAAGACTGCCGCGGCACAAGCGGCGAATTTCCCGTTCTGCACCATCGAGCCGAATGTGGGCGACGTGGCCGTGCCGGACGAGCGTTTGGACAAGCTGGCGGCAATTGCGTCCTCGAAGCAAATCATCCCGACGCGCATGACCTTCGTGGACATCGCCGGTCTGGTGAAGGGGGCGTCAAAGGGCGAGGGGCTGGGCAATCAGTTTCTGGCCAATATCCGTGAAACCGACGCGATTGCCCATGTGCTGCGCTGTTTCGAAGACGGTGATGTGACCCATGTGGATGGCCGCGTTGACCCGGTGGCTGATGCTGACACGATCGAGACCGAACTGATGCTGGCCGATCTGGAAAGCATCGAAAAGCGCCGCGCCAATCTGGTGCGCAAGCTGAAGGGCAACGACAAAGAGGCGCAGCAACAAGACCGCCTGCTGGCCGAAGCGCAAGCTATGCTGGAAAGCGGTAAACCCGCGCGGCTGGTTGAGGTTACGGCCGAGGACGCCAAGGCGTGGAAGATGCTGCAACTGCTGACCACCAAACCGGTTCTGTATGTCTGCAACGTGTCCGAAGAAGAAGCCGCCGAGGGCAATGAATATTCCGCCAAGGTCGCTGAAATGGCTGCCGCGCAGGGCAATTCTCACGTCATCATCAGCGCCAAGATCGAAGAAGAGATTAGCCTGCTGGAAGCGGACGAAGCCGAAATGTTCTTGAGCGAGATGGGCCTGGAAGAACCCGGCCTCGACCGTCTAATCCGCGCGGGCTACGACCTGTTGAAACTGGAAACCTATTTCACCGTAGGCCCGAAAGAAGCCCGCGCCTGGACCATCCGCACCGGCACCGCGGCACCGCAGGCGGCTGGCGTGATCCATGGTGATTTCGAAAAGGGCTTCATTCGGGCCGAGACCATCGCCTATGACGACTACATCGCCGCCAATGGTGAGCAGGGCGCGAAAGAGGCGGGTAAAATGCGGGCTGAGGGCAAGGGTTACATCGTCAAGGATGGCGATGTGATGCACTTCTTGTTTAACAACTGAGCCCGTCTGGCAAACGTCTGTATCAGAGCTTTTCGTTCAGGCTGCAATGGCTGATCAGCCACCCGCCGTCAGGTTGCAGGTGCAAAACGTTAAGGGATGTCCCGTGACCGGTCGTCCCTTCACTAAAGTGGACAAGGCACCAGCCGATTTGACCGTCGATGCCGGCCTGAACAACCGTAACGATTTTGTCCTCACCACCTTCCTCAACCCATTCAGCATGGGTCGCTTCGATAGCCTTTCGACCGTTGGCTGCAGGACCGTAGGGCGAAAATAGTTGTGCGTTATCCAGGAAGAACGACGCGCAACCAGTTGCATCTTTTGACCGATAGCAATCAACATACCTGTCATACAATTTCTGAAAAACTTCTACAGCGGTCATCCGAAGCCTCTCCGTGTTGCCCTTGCCATGTATTAGAGGCGAGTTTCTTGAGTGAGACAAGAATGCGTTCAAAGGTATGCTCGCATGCAAACGGTGCTTTTCCCGCAGGTTAATACGGCTAAAGTGGTCGTCGGCCCGTTATTGGAAAACTCGAATATGATCGAAATCCGCGACCTCCAACTCCTTAGCGCCCTTGCGCGGCACCAGCATTTTGCCAAAGCGGCCGAGGAATGCGGGATTTCGCAGCCCGCCTTTTCCATGCGCATCCGCAACCTTGAGGACAGGCTTGGCGTCTCGATCGTCCGCCGTGCCAACCGGTTTCAGGGCCTCACCGAAGAAGGCGAGATGATCGTCCAGCGGGCGCGGCGTATTCTGGATGAGACCAAGGCGTTGGAACAGCAGGTGCAGGCGTCCAAGGGTGAGATCACGGGGACGCTGATCCTGGGCGTGATCCCCACCGCAATTGCCTTTACCGGACGTCTGATCAAACGGTTGCAGCAGGCCCACCCGCGCATCCTGTCGCGGATCGAAACCATGTCGGCCACCGCCATTCAGCACCGGTTGGATGAGGGCAGTCTGGATGCGGGCATCACCTATGGTGACAGCATCGGCACCGATCTGCGGCAGGTTCAGCCCCTGTACGAAGAAACCTATGTGCTGCTGGTTCCTGCGCATATGACTGATGAAACCGGGCCGATCCCGTGGGCGCAGGTGGCTGAGTTTCCGATCAGCCTGCTTGAGCCGCAGATGCAGAACCGGCGTATTCTGGACCGGATTTTCGCTGAACAGGGCCTGCACCCGCATGTGGTGGCCGAAACCAGCGGCTTCACCGCTTCGATGGTCATGGCGCGCGAGGGGTTGGCGGCCACGGTTGTTCCCCGCGTGCTGGTACGGGCGCTGGGCGAGTTGAAGGGGACGAAAGTGCTGCCTCTGGTCGATCCGGTCGTCAGCAAGCCGATTTGCCTCGCCACGCTCAGCCGTGATCCGGAATTGCCAACGGTTGAGGCGCTACGGGCGGTTGTCGCCTCCTTACGGTGATAAGGATTCGTTATCGTGCGATTGAAATATGCGATTTGACGATATGCTAGTCTGATGAGACACGGGGCCTTAATCGGAGGGCATCATGGCACCATTAGACACCAAGCCATCAGGCGCACCCAAGGGCGTCTGGAAGTCAGGTAAAGGCAAAGGGCGGCACACGCCCAAAGGCCGTCAGTTCACGGATGAGGCGCAGGCTAAAATCGCACGCCTGCTGGGCGACCGCCCGCGCCGCCGCGATCTGCTGATCGAATTCCTGCATTTGATTCAAGACGAACACGGCCATATCAGCGCCGACCACATCGCCGCTCTGGCGGTTGAGATGCGCATCGGTCAGGCCGAGATCTATGAGACCGCCACCTTTTATGCCCATTTCGATGTGGTGAAAGAGGATGAGACGCCTCCGCCCGCGCTGACCATCCGTGTCTGTGATTCCCTGTCCTGCGAAATGGCCGGTGCCCAGCAGCTGCAAAAGGCGCTGGAGGACGGTCTGGATGCGTCGGAGGTTCGCGTCGTGCGTGCGCCCTGCATGGGCCGCTGCGATACTGCGCCGGTGCTTGAGATCGGTCACAACCATATCGATCATGCGACCCCCGAAAAGGTGCAGGCTGCGATTGCGGCTGATGACACCCACGCGCATCTGCCCGACTACGAAGCCTTTGCTGCTTATGAGGCGAACGGCGGCTATGCCAAGCTGAAAGAGCTGCGCGACGGTGGCGATTGGGAACAAGTTCAGGAAGACATCCTGTCCTCGGGCCTGCGTGGTCTGGGCGGTGCGGGCTTCCCGTCGGGCAAAAAATGGGGCTTTGTTCGTATGAACGAAGGCACCCGCTATCTGGCCGTGAACGGCGACGAGGGCGAACCCGGCACGTTCAAAGACCGCTACTATCTGGAGCGCACGCCGCATGTCTTCCTTGAGGGCATGCTGATCGCCGCATGGGCGGTTGAGGCCGAGACCTGCTTTATCTACATGCGCGACGAATACCCAGCGGTTCTGGAAATTCTGCGCCGTGAGATTGCCGCGCTGGAACGGGCCGGGATCGTCGCGCCTGGCTATATCGACCTGCGCCGGGGGGCCGGTGCCTATATCTGCGGCGAAGAATCTGCGATGATTGAATCGATCGAGGGCAAAAAGGGCCTGCCGCGTCACCGTCCTCCGTTCGTGGCGCAGGTCGGCGTGTTTAACCGCCCGACGTTGGTGCACAATGTCGAGACGCTGTATTGGGTCACCAAGGTGTGTCGCGAGGGGCCGGAATGCCTCAACAGCACCGAAAAGAACGGCCGCAAGGGCCTGCGCAGCTATTCGGTCTCGGGGCGTGTGGCAAAGCCGGGCGTCTATCTACTGCCCGCCGGTTCGACCATTCTGGACGTGATCGAAGCGGCCGGAGGGATGGCCGAAGGTCAGACCTTCAAGGCCTACCAGCCGGGCGGTCCGTCTTCGGGGCTGTTGCCCGCATCTATGGATGACATTCCGCTGGACTTCGACACGCTGCAACCGCATGGCACCTTTATCGGCTCGGCCGCAGTGGTTGTCCTGTCCGATCAGGACACCGCCCGCGACGCGGCGCTGAATATGCTGCGGTTTTTCGAGGATGAAAGCTGCGGCCAGTGTACACCCTGCCGCGCTGGTTGCGAAAAGGCGGTCAAGCTGATGCAGGCCGACAAGTGGGACACCGATCTGCTGGAAGACCTGTGTCAGGTCATGGGCGATGCCTCGATCTGCGGTCTAGGGCAGGCTGCCCCGAACCCGATCCGCCTGGTCATGAAACACTTCGCTGACGAAATCTGAGGGGAGACAGAGCCATGCTAGACGCAAGCCCAAACAAGACCGTCACCTTCAACCTGAACGGCGAAGATGTCACCGTGCCCGAGGGTTGGACCATCTGGGAAGCCGCCAAAGGCCAAGGGTTCACCATTCCGCACCTGTGCCACAAACCGCAGCCGGGCTACAAACCCGACGGCAACTGCCGCGCCTGTATGGTCGAGGTGGAGGGCGAACGCACACTGGTCGCTTCGTGCATCCGACCCGCAGCGGATGGTATGGTAGTCAAGACAGACAGCGACCGCGCCGAGAAATCGCGCGCCATGGTCATGGAACTGCTGGTCGCTGACCAGCCGGAGGAGGCACATGACGCGTCCAGCCACTTCTGGGACATGGCCAAGCTGAATGATGTCAGCGACAGCCGGTTCCCGGCGAAAGAGGCCGAGAAAATCCCGCTGCTGGATGACAGCCACGTTGCGATGCGCGTCAATCTGGATGCCTGCATCAACTGCAATCTCTGCGTGCGCGCCTGCCGCGACGTGCAGGTGAACGATGTAATTGGCATGGCTGGTCGTGGCCACACAGCGCAGGTGGTTTTCGACCAGAACGACCCGATGGGCGATTCAACTTGTGTCGCCTGTGGTGAATGCGTTCAGGCTTGCCCGACCGGCGCGCTGATGCCTGCGACCGTGCTGGATGACCAGCAGAAGGGTGACAGCAAAGATTACGACTCTGAGACCGAAAGCGTCTGCCCGTTCTGCGGCGTGGGCTGTAAAGTTTCGCTGAAGGTCAAGGACGGCAAGGTCAAGTATGTCGAAGGCATCAACGGTCCGGCTAACGAAGGTCGCCTGTGCGTCAAAGGCCGGTTCGGCTTTGACTACATCCACCACCCGCACCGTTTGACCAAGCCGCTGATCCGGCGCGAGGACGCACCTGCCAAGGGCTTGAACGTCGATCCTTCGAACTTGTCGACCCATTTCCGCGAAGCGACCTGGGAAGAGGCGATGGATCTGGCCGCGACCAAGCTGAAGGAACTGCGCGACGATGATCCGCGCAATGTCGCTGGTTTTGGCTCGGCCAAGTGCACGAATGAAGAAGCCTATCTGTTCCAGAAGTTCATCCGTCAGGGTTTCCGCCACAACAACGTCGACCACTGCACCCGTCTGTGCCACGCGTCGTCGGTGGCCGCGCTGATTGAAAACGTTGGATCGGGTGCGGTTACGGCTGCGTTCAACGACATCAAAGACGCGGATGTGGCGATCATCATCGGGGCCAACCCTATCGAGAACCACCCGGTTGCCGCGACCTATTTCAAGCAGTTTACCAAACGCGGTGGCAAGCTGATCGTAATGGACCCGCGCGGTGTCGGGATGCGCAAGTTCGCCGATGAAATGCTGCAGTTCCGACCGGGAGCGGATGTGTCGATGCTGAACGCGATCATGAACGTGATCGTCGAAGAGGAGCTCTACGACAGCCAATACATCCATCGGTGGACCGAGAACTGGGAGGCTGAAAAAGAACACCTGCGCCAGTTCACGCCCGAAGCGATGGCTCCGATCTGCGGTATTGAACCGGATCAGATCCGCCGGGTGGCCCGTACCTTTGCACAGGCCAAGGCCGGCCTGATCTTCTGGGGCATGGGTGTCAGTCAGCATATCCATGGAACGGATAACTCGCGTTGTCTGATCAGCCTCGCGCTGATGACCGGGAATGTTGGTAAACCGGGCGCGGGTCTGCACCCGTTGCGTGGTCAGAACAACGTGCAGGGCGCCTCGGATGCTGGTCTGATCCCGATGTTCCTGCCGGACTATAAAACGGTCACAGACGACAACATCCGGGCGAAGTTCACCGATGTTTGGGGATCAGAGGATTTCTCGAACGAAAAGGGCCTGACGGTCACCGAAATCATCGACCAGATTTATGCCGGAAACATCAAGGGCATGTATATTTTGGGCGAAAATCCGGCCATGTCTGACCCGGATGTGAACCATGCCCGCGCAGCGCTGTCAAAGCTGGACCTGATGATCGTTCAGGACATCTTCCTGACCGAGACGGCAAACTACGCTGACATCATCCTGCCGGCCTCGGCGCTGTATGAAAAGAACGGCACCGTGTCGAACACCAACCGTCAGGTGCAGCGTGTGCGCCCGGCTGTCGCTCCTCCGGGTGAGGCGCGTGAAGACTGGGCGATCACTGTGGAATTGGCGCAGCGCATCGGTCTCAACTGGGATTACACCGATGTGTCTCAGGTCTTTGCTGAGATGAAGCTGACCATGGAGTCGCTGGACAACATCACGTGGGAACGTCTGGAAAACGAAACGATCACCTACCCGTCCCTGTCCGAAACCGATCCGGGTCAGTCCATCGTGTTCGGCGACGGATTCCCCCGGGCTGATGGCAAAGCCAAATTCACGCCCGCCAGCGTCATCCCGCCGGATGAGGCCCCAGATGCCGAATATCCGATGATCGCCACAACAGGTCGTCAGCTGGAACATTGGCACACCGGGTCGATGACCCGCCGGTCCAACGTTCTGGATGCCGTCGAGCCCGAGGCGAACTGTTCGATGAACCCGCGGACCCTCAAACTGATGGGGATTGAGCCGGGTGAGACGATCCGCCTGACCACCCGGCGCGGCTCGATCGACATTATGGTGCGCGCCGACCGGGCGATTGCCGAGGATATGGTGTTCATTCCGTTTGCCTATGTTGAGGCAGCAGCGAATATCCTGACCAACTCGGCCATCGACCCGTATGGCAAGATCCCCGAGTTCAAGTTCTCGGCCATCAGGGTTGAAAAGATCGAAGACGCCATCGCGGCGGAATAGCCGACCACCACTCATCTTGGAAAGGCGGCCCTTGCGGGTCGCCTTTTTCTTTTCTTGACAGAGATTTATTGACGGCCAAACCTGTCACCGCTTTTGGTGGTGGAGGGTTCCATGGCGCGCCGCTTTGTCGATTTGTCCGTTCCGCTGGAAACCGGGATCATATCCGACCCGCCGATCATGCTGCCTGAAATCGAATACCTGACCCATGAACAGACTGCAGAACAGGTCATGTCTTTCTTTCCCGGCCTGCAGAAGGACGATCTACCGGGCGGTGAGGGCTGGGCCATAGAACGTTTGCAGATCGCGACCCATAGCGGCACTCATCTGGATGCGCCGTACCATCATCACTCGACCATGAATCGAGGAGAACGCGCGATCACGATCGACGAGGTGCCGCTGGAATGGTGCATGAATCCCGGTGTGAAACTGGATTTCCGCCATTTTGATGATGGCTATGTGGTGACGGCCGCAGATGTTGAGGCTGAATTGAAACGCATCGGCCATACGTTGCGGCCATTGGACATCGTGGTCGTCAACACGTCCGCAGGCACGCATTATGGGCAACCTGATTATCTGATGAAAGGTTGCGGCATGGGCCGCGCAGCAACGCTGTATCTGACCGAGCGCGGTGTGCGCGTCACCGGCACCGACGCCTGGAGCTGGGATGCCCCTTTTGCCCTGACCGCTCAGGAATACGCCGAGACACAAGATGCCTCAATTATCTGGGAAGGCCACCGTGCTTCGATAGACATTGGGTATTGCCACATGGAAAAACTGACCAATCTGGAAAGCCTGCCGCCGACCGGTTTCGAAATCTCGTGTTTTCCGTTCAAGATCAAAGGCGCTTCGGCGGGATTCACGCGCGCCGTCGCCATATTTGAGGATGATGCAGATGACTGAACCATTGGGCGGCCATGATGGCCCCTATGACGCACCTGTCGAAATTCACGGATTCAAGGTTCTGCCGGAATGGATTGACTATAATGGCCACATGAATGTGGGCTATTACGGAGTGGCATTTGATATGGCGCTGGAACGGTTGATGGTTGATCATCTGGGACTGGGCGAAGTTCAGGTCGGCGCGTTGGGGCAGGGGCCTTACGTCCTGCAATCGCAAATGTCTTTCCTGCGCGAAGTTCTCGAAGGTCAGTCGTTGACCTTTCGCTTTCGCATGTTGAATGCCGATCACAAACGCGGGCACTATTTTGCCCAGATGCTTTCGGCTTCAGGCGAGGTGTGCGCTACACAAGAAGCGCTTTTCATGAATGTCAGCCATACAACAGGTCGATCTGTTGCGTATCCAGTTTGGGCTACAGCCCGGTTGGCGCGGATGGCGCGTGATCATGCAGAGCTTGAGCCGGCGCCTCAGATCGGTCAACCGATTGCGATCCGGCGTCAGTAATTGCGTTCAAAGAACACACCCAGCCCAGTCTCGCCCCGGCCATCGACAGTGCCCCGGACGGTGAAGTTATCGGTGACGTCAAGGTTCAGGTTCACTTCGGTGTCGCCTTCTGTGTTGACGGTGAAATCGGTGTAGAGGTTGTCGCTCAGGTAAGCGCCCGCGCCCAAGCGTCCCGCTCCGCCTTCCGTCGCGCCTATATCGACCGTGTCTACCCCTGTGCTGTCACGCAGCCCCTTGGTGGCATCACCACCTGCGCCGCTAAGTTGTGCCAGCGATGCCGCCATCTGGGCAATCACAAAGGGCGACAGTTCCGAGAACCGGTTGCCAAACAACAACATGGCCAGAGCCTCTTCGGCGGGGCGTTCCGGGTCAGAGAATACGTCGACTTCGGGTGAATCCAGCGGCCCGGCGATTTCGATCGTAGCAGTACCGTCCGAGGTGCTGGTTGAAGATTCGAACTCGATATACGGTGTGAGGTCGCCTTGCAGCGTTACGATACCCTTGGTCAACGCCAATCGACGCCCCAGAATATCAAAGTGACCGCGGATCAATTCTATCTGCCCTGACGGGATGACGGATGATGTGGTCCCGCCGATAAACAGCCGCCCACCCAGTTCCGCGTTCACGCCGCGACCGCGCACAAAGACCTCTTTCGGGGCCAGCAATGCGATATCCAAAGCAATGCGCGAGTCGCTTTGTGTGGTCTCTTCGTCCTTGACCAGACCGGCGCGTTCCCGTGTCAGCAGTTCTGCAGCACTTTCGCCAACATGCTGGATGTCGGGGATCGCCGCCGCCCCTACCGCGCCAGAGGCGGCTGCTAGGTTGATGTTTGTTTCAACGAAATTGATCTGCCCTGAAACCGAGCTGTTTCCTGCCAACGCTCCGGTCATGGCAATTTGTCCAGCCAGTGTGGTCTCATACAAAAGCTGGTCCGTCAGAACCAGGTTATTCAAAGTCGTTACGATATTCGCGTTGAAGGGCGGGGTCAGGTCAACCGGCCCGGCGACCGAGAACGATCCGCCGGCGCGGGTGCCGCCGGAAATGGAAACCGTTGCTCGGCTTCGCGACAGATCGACTGACCCGCTGATGCCAGTGATTGTTTGCGCGGCGCCCGGAATGGCCAGCGATGTGCCAGAGGTGGTGATCGACCCGCTAAGGGCATCAAGCGCTGGCTTGCCCTTAAGAGTAACGTCATACCGGGCAGTTCCGTCGATTTTATTGGGTGAAATGAACAGGTTGGCAATTCCTATGTTCAAACCGCCCACAGCCTTCAGATCCGCTTCACCCGTGCTTTCGTCAAACGTACCCGAAACGTCGCTGTTAATCTGCGCGGGGCCTTCGGCGCTGGTGTCGATGGTCCAGATGCCACTTTTGCGTTGCGCAGTACCCGTGGCAGCAATGGTGCCGGGGAAGTCGGGTGCAAATCGTTCAATGCGATTGAACTTGGCGTCAAATTCCACATCTGCGTCGCCGTCTGTTTCGACTGTCCCTTTGAGATTGGCATAAGAACTGTCAGGTCCGCTTAAATTTGCAGTTCCTCCCAACCCGGTCCGAGTTGGTGCCACGTTGCCTTCCAAAGTCAGGGGGCCAGACAGAGTCCGGGTCACACGGGCGACGTCGTCCAGTGTCACCGAGTAATCCAGCCCTCCGGCTTCGCGCGAGACCTTGCCCGAGGCGTTTGCAGAGATTGCCGTTCCTGTCAGTCGGAACGTGCGAACATCCAGACCCTCGTCTCCATTTTCAGCGTCTATGGTCAGGGTTGTACGCCCCTCAATCAGCTTGTCGAGCACCTCGATCCCGGCCCGAATGTTGTTGGCGTCCACGTTCCCTTGAACGTCAAAAGCGCGCGTGGCGAGGTCGCCGCTGCCCTGTAGGTTGGCGTTCACCGATCCGGCCAGATCTTGCCCGGCCAGTCCCGAAAAAAGCGACAGGTCAGGCACGGTCAAACGCGCCTGACCCTGGCCCGAGGGTTCTTCGGTCGGGTCATTTATCGTGGCCTGAACCTGCGCGCTCAGGGCTTGGGCGTTGATTGTTGCGCTTCGTATATCAATGGCATCTGCAGTCCGTGCACCATCCCACTGGATTGTGGTCTGACCGGTCAACAGGGGATCAATATCCGCCATGCCCGTTCGTATGTTCCGACCGACGACATTGGCGGTGCCGTCAAACTCCAACGTTTGTACTGTCCCCGTGCCGCTGACTTCTGCCCGTACTGAGCCCCCCAGCTCACGCTGCGCCAAGCCCGAGAACACCGACAAGTCCGCCGCATTTACCCGCGCTTGCCCGTCGATGGTCAGATTGCCATCGGGTGTGGTCACATCGCCGCTTGCCTGAGCCTGCGCAGCTTCGCTGTTCAGATCGAAGGCGCGGATGGTAATGCCGTCTGAATCACGTTTGGCATCCAGCGTGATTGTCGTTTCGCCAGTGATGACCGGGTCGATGTCGTCGCGCCCGGTTGACAGGTCGCTGCCCTCGACAGCCAGCTTGCCGTCAAAGCTGCCTTCCAGTGGCGATCCCGACCCATCAATTCTGGCCGAGACCCGCCCCCCAAGGTCCATCTGTGCGAGGTCCGAAAATCGGGCCAAGTCAGACGCTTCGAGCGTAGCTGAACCGTCCACGTTCAAACCGCTGTTCAGGCCATCGACCAAAGCATCCAGCGCAAGCGTATAATCCGATCCGACCAGTTCGAACCCCGATAGGTTCAGCGACTGATCACTGCCATAGTCAAACTGGCCGTCCAGCGTGATGCGTTGGCCGATGGCCGTGTTCAAAGCAGGATCAGTCAAATCAACACCGGTGACGCTGGCTTGAAGGTCGCCACTTACTGACAGGGTTTCGGCCTGATCCAGAACTCCTTGCGCCGTAATCCGGGCGTTTTGCAGGTTGGCTTGAGGGGATTTAAAGCCGTCCGCCGTCAGGCTCAGGTCCCAAAGGTTGCCGTTTTTCTGATCGAAAAGTGCGGAAATTTGTGCGGCCTGAAGGGATGTATCCCCGCCAGCCACAGGCAGGATCACAGCCTGACCGTCTGGAGGCGTGATACGTCCCTGCAAAGCCGCAAGTGCCAGTGTTCCACCTTGGGCCAGTTGCAACTCGCCCTTCAAGTCCAACGCTTGCGTGGTCAGTTCCAGGTCCGAGACATCCAGCGCCCCTTCGGGTTTGGTTTGGCCGTTTACGAAAAGTCGTGTCTGGGTGCCAAAGAACGGATCGATATCGGCTGATAGAAATGGGGTCAGATCACCACTGAGGTCGGTGGTAAACGCAATGCCTTCTGATGCACCTTCGGTGGCCGCGCGCAGGCGAACCTGACCGGTCACGCGTTGCTGGTTGTCGCTGCTCAGGCCGATATCGGCGCTGAAATCCGTCAGCGGGCCGGACCCTTTGGCGGATAATCCGATAGGTGGGCTGTCGGGAATGTTCAGGGCGGTAGAAATCAGACCGCCGGATGCTTCGGTCACATTCAGATCAAGGGTGATCTCGCTGGTGGCGTTCTGGAACCCGGCGGTCAGAGTGATTTCGTCGCCCGCGCGGTCCAGCCGGGTGATATCGAGATTGGTGTCCAACGTTCCGTCGGCCAGGGAAAGATTGCCGGTAACCGACAGGTCTGCGGCCACGCCTATCAACGGCTCGCCCAGGGAAATCTCGTCTATACGAATTTCGCCGATCTCGATGGAAACGGGCAGTTCAGGAAGTTGAAATGGCTGAGTTTCGGCAGAAGGTGCAGGTTCGTCCGGTGCGGTTGTCGCGCCGGGCGCGCGAGCGATGTCGATTTCCTGCGCTGTCAGCGCGTTAACCGAGAATCTGCCTCGGATCAGCGCCAGGCGGTTCCAGTCCAGTTGCGCGTCCTTGATGGTCAACCAGACGCCTTCATCATCCGCGACTGTGATTTCCTCGATGGTGGCGCGCGCGCTCAGGGCGCCTTGCAGACCCTTGACCGTAACGTTCTGATTGTCACCCGACAGCGTATCTTGCAGGAAATTCTCAAGTATACTGCCACCGCTGTCTTCCTGCGCGGCCAGAGGAGGGGCATAGAGGACCAGCGTGGCGGTCAGGACTGTATATGAATATCGCCTTATCAAAATGCCTGTCCGATCCCGATGTAGAACTGCAGTCCATCGCCGGTGTCGCCCTGAACGGGAACGGCGAGGTCAAGACGCAATGGGCCAAAGCCACCCAAATCGTATCTGACGCCTAGACCTGCGCCAGAATGGGACGCCGCGGCGCTGGTGACGAATGAGGACGAATCCACCACGCCGTAATCATAGAACCCGACCAGCGAAATCGCATCGTTTATCTTGCCCCTGACTTCTCCGGAGAGGCCAAGGAAGGATTTGCCGCCGGCAATTTCGTCTCCGACCGGAATGCCGAGGCTTTCGAACGGTTGCCCACGTACGGTGCCGGCGCCACCGGAAAAAAACAGGAAGTCTGGGGTAACTGCGTTCAGTGACGGCCCCAGGACTGAACCCGCTTGCACCCGCCCAGCAAGTACAATGCGCCCGCCAGTTCCCAGGCTGGTATAGGTGCGCGCGTCAGCAAAGAACCTGATGCCGGTCTCAGTTTCTGAAATTCCCAGAAAGGGCATGATCTGTGCGTCCAGATAAAACCCTTTCGTCGCACTGACCTTGCTGTCGCGCTGATCCCACTCGGTGCGGGTGGGGACAATAAAGTATCGGAACTTGCGCCCGTCGCCGAACGCGTCATCCGCGTCGGACCATTGAAACCCGGCCGAAGCTTCGGCGTATAGCCGATCCGAGAAAGTACGTCGCGCACCATACGCCAGCGATGTTATAGTAACGTTGTAATTGTCGGTGTTGCGGCGTTCCAGCAGGGCGTTCCAGAACGTGTTGTCATCTGGTCCCAGCCGATCTGGCTGGTCCAGTCGAAGACCGATGCGCCCGTCCAGATCCTCGGCGCCGCCGATATTGCGCAGCGCTGCTTCGAACCGCAGCCGTTCTGCCCGCCGAAACACGTTGCGATGGGTCCAGGTTGCGGTCAGATCGATCCCATCCCGAGAGGCGATCTCGAATCCGAAAGTCAGGCGGCGTTTGGGCAGATCTTCGAAATAGGCGTCGAAATCCAGCGTGCCATCAGGGTTCGGGGTCTCGCGTTCTTCAAGCGCGACAACGTTAAAAGTTCCGGTCCTGCGCAGACGGGTCCCGACCTTTTGGATGTCCTCGGGGGAATAAACCTCGCCCTCTGGGAAACCTGCAATCTTTTCGATCGACGAGTGTTTCACATCCGTATCGCCCGAGATGATCATTTTCCCGAACGTCAAGCGCGGCCCCGGAGCCAGATCAATCTGAGCGTCCAACTGGGCCTGCGCGTGTCGGGCGATGACTCTTTGACCTTGAATATCGGCTTTGGCATGGCCTGCATTGCGCCAGCCTTGGACCCCTGCGGAACCGGCACGCTGAATCGCCCCGGTGGTGGCCAGTTCGCCGATCGCGAATTCTTCGGGCAGGACGGTCTGTGGGGCCAAAGGCTGTACGATCGCTTCACCAAACCGGAACTTAGGTCCGGTCTGCACAGTGATGGCGGCGCGGTTGATCTGCGTCGGTACGCTCAGGGAACTCAGTTCGGCCGCTTCCTGACCGTCCAGCTTGATGCTGACGACCGGGCTGAAATACCCCTCGTCGTATAGAATCTGAACAATGGTCCGATAATCCGACAACGCGGCCGATAAAATTTCCAGTGGTGTGCCCAGTCCGCGCGACTCGGCGGTGGCAACGGATGAGGTCTCTTCAAGACGCTCGATCAGAGCTTTGGGCGCGCCTGGAGCGGTCAGAGTTGTCTCTAGCGCAATTAGCGAAGTGGGCAGAACCGCAGCCAGCAGGCCAAACAGGCAAGTTCTCACACAAGCGCGCGGTCCGGTCTTCTGCATCAATTGGCCTCAACTGCCCCAAGTTGAAATCAGTTTTCGCCGTCATGGAAGAAGCGGCGCGTCATGACATTCATGTTAGAGCATTCATCGCCGGTCAGGGGGAAAAATAATCGAAACAGACCAGAAATTAGCGGGTTGTGTGATCAGAGAGTCGCTGGATCAGGACCCCACACTGCGGAACCAGCGAATGATGGCTTCGCGATCTTCGGGTTCCATATAAGTGACGTTGGCCGGAGGCATGGCGTGGCTGACACCAGCCTGCAAGTAGATTTGCCTGGCGTTGCGGGCAATGTCGCCTTCGGTTTCAAGCAAAACGCCCTTCGGAGCCCATTGGATACCCTCCCAGACCGGTTCGCGCGCGTGGCACATAGAGCATCTTCCCAGAACGACGTCATGTGCCTCCTCAAAACCCTCTGCCGCGGCGAATTTCTGTTCATATCGCGTAAGGGGTTGCGCTTCGGCATCTTCCACAGGTTTGTACATCGGCGCAGTCGACAGCCACATGATCCCAATGAAAAGCAGCGCTGTGGCCAGCCATGTCCACGTCGGGTTTCCGGCGCGTGCGTGGCGCGTGTTGAAATAGTGCCGGATGGTAACGCCCATCAGGAAAACCAACGCCGCAATGATCCAGTTATATTGAGTCGCAAAGGCCAGCGGGTAATGGTTCGACAGCATCAGAAATACAACAGGAAGCGTCAGGTAGTTGTTGTGCGTCGACCGCAGCTTGGCGATCTTGCCGTATTTCGGGTCCGGCGTTCGGCCATTCTTCAGATCATCGACCACGATGCGCTGGTTGGGCATGATGATGAAGAACACATTCGCTGTCATGATCGTTGCGGTGAACGCCCCCAGATGCAGCATCATCGCGCGGCCCGTGAAAATCTGGTTGTATGCCCAGCCCATCGCCACCAGCAGCGCGAACAACAGCACCATCAGCAGGGTGGGACGCTGCCCCAGCTTGGATTTGCATAAAAAGTCATAGATCAGCCAACCCACAGTCAGCGAAGCCGCCGAAATCGCAATGCCCTGCCACAGCGCCAGATTGGCCTTTTGCGCATCAATCAGATACAGCTCTCCGCCGACCCAATAGACGATCATCAGCAGCGCCGCGCCGCTCAGCCAGGTGGCATAGCTTTCCCATTTGAACCAGGTCAGGTGATCGGGCATCCGCTCGGGCGCGACCAGATACTTCTGGATGTGATAGAAGCCGCCGCCATGTACCTGCCACTCCTCACCATCTGCCGGGCCTGAAATGTCGCGGTTCAGGCCAAGGTCCAGTGCGATGAAGTAAAAAGACGATCCGATCCAGGCAATGGCGGTGATCACGTGCAACCAGCGCACGGCGAATGCCATCCAATCCCAGAACACGGCAAATTCGAACATGTGGGGTCTCTCCGATTGGTTAGGGCCACACTAGGCAAACCGCTTTTTATTCGGTATTCCCGTATATTGCCAAACTGTATCAAAAAAAACGATAAGATGTCCTATCTCGACAATATCCGAACCTTCGTCCGCGTCTATGATTTAGGCAGTATGTCTGCAGCTGGTCGGGATTTGCGTATTTCCCCAGCGGTGACTTCGGCGCGGATATCGCAACTTGAAGATCACCTAGGCGTGCGCCTGTTCCAGCGCACCACACGCAACCTTTCCCCAACCGAGCAGGGCCGGGCGTTCTATCCAGGCGCAGTGGCCGTTCTTGACGCAGTGGATGAAGCCGAGGCGCAGGTGGTGCATCTGACCGAAGCACCGCGCGGGTCGCTTTTCGTTGCTGCTCCGTTAGGGGTGGGGCGGCGATTGTTGGCCCCGCATGTGCCTGATTTCCTGTCAGAATACCCCGAGATTGACGTTCGGCTGCGTTTAACGGATCGATCGGTTGACCTGACGACTGAAGGCTTGGATCTGGCGTTCTTTATTGGTCAGCCCGAAGACAGCACATTGCGTATCCGCAAGATCGCAGACTGCCCGCGTGTTCTGTGCGCCGCGCCGGAATATGTCTCTCGACGGGGGATGCCGCGCACCGGTGCTGATCTTGTTTCGGACAAACATGAATGCCTGAACCTGCGGTTTCCGGGCGCGACCGAGTTCCAGTGGCTGCTGGAAACGCAAGACGGTCCTCGGCGGTTTGCGGTTTCCGGACGGTTCGAATGCGACGATGGCGACGTTCTGACGGATTGGGCCTTGTCTGGGCAGGGTATTGCAATGAAACCGGTGTTCGAAGTCGCCGAACACCTGAAATCAGGTCAACTTGTTCCAGTTGCGGTCGAGACGCCCCCGGTCGCGGTGCAAATGGCCTGCCTGTACACGCATAGGCGCCATCAGGACCCGAAGGCACGTCTGTTTATGGATTTTATGATCGCGAGAATTGGTAAGATCGTCAACGCGTTGGGCGAAGGGGGTTGATTGGGGCTCCCGCCACTGTTCGCGCCCTTCGGGCGCTGCACAGCGTTGGGCCCGGCGCTGCGGCATGGCCGCAGCGTGGGAACGCCCTTGAGTTGCGGAACGCCTAGATCAGGAGAAACCGCGCCGTACCTGAAAGGTGCGGCGCCTGGCCCAACGGGAGGAACCCGGCAGGGTGATCGACGGGCGGGAGGGGCCCTGCGTTAACTGCCGCGATAGGTCGAATAGCCAAAAGGTGAAAGCAGCAGCGGTACGTGATAGTGCGCATCAGGATCTGACATGCCGAAACGTATTGGGATCTTGTCCAGAAACAGCGGATCTTCTGCCGATTGCCCCGTTGTGCGCAGATAATCGCCAGCGTCAAACACCAATTCGTATGTACCGATCGCAAAGGCGTCCTTTGGCAAAATGGGACTATCCGTTCGGCCATCAGCGTTTGTTGTCATCTGGGCGAGGATATGGCGCGCCTCACCCGCTACGCTGTAGAGCGTGATGTTCAACCCTTGGGCCGGACAGCCGCGCGCGGTGTCCAGAACGTGCGTTGTCAGATAGCCTGCCACGGCATTCTCCTGTGATCTGCAATTTGCTTTGCCACAGTCTGGCGCAAAGTTCTAAAATATGGAAATGCCAAAAGAACCGGAAACTGCATTCGGATTAGTTTGATAATCATCCGGCTGTTTCTGGGCTATGGCTGAGGACAAACAAAAGAACGGACACCCATATGCAGCCCCCTCGTTATCCTCGCGACATGATCGGATACGGTTTGACACCGCCCGACGCTCAATGGCCCGACGGTGCCAAGATCGCGGTTCAAATCGTGCTGAATTACGAAGAAGGCGGGGAAAACAACATACTTCACGGCGATGCGGCCTCCGAAGCTTTTCTGTCTGAAATCGTCGGGGCCGCGCAATGGCCGGGTCAGCGGCATTGGAACATGGAGTCGATTTACGAATACGGCGCACGCGCCGGGTTCTGGCGGTTGCACCGGCTTATGAAAGACCTGCCAATTACGGTCTATGGTGTCGCGACCGCGCTGGCCCGGTCCCCAGACCAAGTTGATGCAATGAAGTCTGCGGGATGGGAGATCGCCAGCCACGGTCTGAAATGGGTTGAGCACAAGGATATGCCCGAAGCAGAGGAACGCGCCCAGATTACCGAAGCGATCCGCCTGCATACCGAAGTCGTCGGCCATCGTCCGCGCGGCTGGTACACGGGGCGCTGTTCCGAGAATACGGTTCGATTGGTCGCTGAAGAGGGCGGGTTTGACTATGTCGCTGACACCTATGCGGATGATCTTCCCTACTGGGTCAACGCAGGCGAAAGGGATCAGCTGATCGTTCCATATACCTTGGATTGCAACGACATGCGCTTTGCCACCCCACAGGGTTTTAACGCGGGCGACCAGTTTTATTCCTATCTCAAGGACAGTTTCGACGCGCTCTATGCCGAAGGCCAAGAGGGCGCGCCCAAGATGTTGTCAATCGGGCTGCATTGCAGGCTGATCGGGCGTCCCGGCCGGGTTATGGCGTTGAAACGGTTTCTAGACTATGCGCAGAGTTTTGAGGACGTATGGTTCGCCACCCGCTTGCAAATCGCACAGCATTGGGCCGCACATCACCCGCCGAGCCGCCATCGGAAACCGTCCCAGATGGACCGCGCAACATTCGTCGGCACTTATGGCGGCATCTTTGAACATTCGGCCTGGATTGCCGAGCGCGCGTTCCAGCTAGAGCTTGGCCCGGCTAATGACACTGCGGGTGGATTGCACAATGCGCTGACGCGTATGTTCCGGTCTGCCTCGGATCACGAAAGACTTAGCGTTCTGACCGCGCACCCGGATTTGGCCGGCAAACTGGCGCAGGCGAAACGTCTGACACAGGAAAGCACGTCTGAACAGGCATCAGCCGGGTTGGATGCGTTGACAGACGCCGAGCGCGCGGCGTTTACGGACCTGAATACTCGTTACACCGAGAGGTTTGGGTTCCCTTTCATCATCGCGGTGCGGGATCACGACAAAGCCTCGATCCTGCAGGCGTTTCAGCGGCGGATTGAGCAGGATCGCGAAACGGAATTCCGCGAGGCCTGCCGTCAGGTTGAACGCATTGCCGAGTTTCGGCTGCGGGACATTCTTCCGTCATGATGCAGATCGTCGCCCGTCCGCTGACCGCTCAAGCCTTTGCGCCGTACGGAGACGTGATTGAGGCTGCGGGTCAGCCAGACAAAATCATAAACCAGGGACAATGCGGCCGTTTCCATGACCGTGCCCAGATGGATTTCGCTGACGGACGCGCGGGTATCAGCCTGTTTAACGCCAATCCGCGCGCTTTCCCCTATGTGTTGGATATGGTCGAGCGGCATCCCGAAGGCAGCCAAGCCTTTATACCGATGACACATCAACCGTTTCTGGTCGTGGTCGCACCAGATGCCAATGGAATGCCCGGCCAGCCCGTTGCCTTCCTGACGTCACCCGGTCAGGCCGTAAACTATCATAGGGGCACTTGGCATGGCGTTTTAACGCCGCTGCATGGTCCGGGCCTGTTCGCGGTTGTTGACCGCATCGGTGCCGGGGCGAACCTTGAAGAACACTGGTTCGACACGCCCTATGAAATTGTCGCCCGCTGACGTCGCCAATCAGCGGCCAACCATCAGTTGGGCGACATCCAGCATCCGGGCCGAGAAACCCCATTCGTTGTCGTACCAGCCAAAGACGCGGACCTGATGTTCGCCGATCTGCCGCGTCTCTGGGCCTGCGATGACAAGCGACTCGGGGCGGGTCCGCAAATCGGACGAAACCAAGGGCTCGTCCGTCCAACCCAGAACAGGAGATTGCGCAACGGCCTGACGCAGGTTGGCCTCGAACAAATCCGCAGACACTGGGTGTTCAAGCGTCACGATCAGGTCAACCGCCGAGACGCTGGCCGTGGGAACCCGCACCGCCGCGCCCGAGACGCGACCGGCCAGATGAGGCAAAACCTCGTCAATCAGGTGCATGGCACTGGTGGTGGTGGGAACCATCGAAAGTGCGCCCGCGCGAGATCGGGCCAGATCTCCGCGCGGTGCGTCCACCATTGGCTGGCTGTTCGTATAACAGTGGATGGTCGTCATGTGGCCCGATACCAGGCCACCGATCTCATCCAGAACCTTGACTAAAGGCGCCAGACCGTTCGTCGTGCACGAGGCGTTCGACACGATGCTCGCATCGCCCAGCTGGTCTTCGTTTGCGCCCAGTACTACGGTAACCTCGGTCGCCGGAGACGGGCCGGAAATCAGCACTCTCCCCGCACCCGCCGTCAGGCCCTGGCTGGCGACATCTGATGTGCGTGCAACGCCCGTGCAGTCCATCAGGACATCGACGCCGGTCAGATCCACACGAGACAAATCCGCACTGTGGGTCACTGGTATCGCCATCCCGTCGACGATCAATTCGTCAGCAGAGTGTTTAACATCGCCCGCATAGGGACCGAATGTGCTGTCGTATTTGAACAGGTAGGTGCAGGTTTCCAGCGGTGCAATGTCGTTGATCAGCACCAGTTGGATACCACTGTCCTGCGGCATGGCCAGAAGCTGCCGCAGGATCGTGCGGCCGATCCGGCCGAATCCGTTAATCGCAAGTTTCATGCGCAAGCTATGGCAGCGGGCTGCGCTGACCTCAATGCCCGTTTCGCCTTGGGGTCAGTTGCAACTGACCTGCGAAAAGAACTGGCCCGAGATATTCTGGTACATGCTGCCTCGGATGGGGGTGCACCCGGTGGCCTGCTGGATCGCTGCGATGGCCTGAAGGGTGCGCAGGCGCGGCGGCGGCCCAAAAGGGTTGAGGTTGTTGTTGTCCCGCGTCGCGCGATACACGACCGGAGCATCCGAGACCTGCGTGATCGCCCAGGTCCGGCTGAAGACCGAAACCGATTTGGTCGGTTCCTTGGCGACCACAGGGGTCGCGTTAATAGCCGTAAGGCCGATGACGGCGGCCAGCGCCAACATTGATCCACGCAGTACCATTGAACAATCTCCAGTGCTAAAAACTGCGGGTATTTCATCAGATTCAACCGGTCCTGTGAAGCCCCGAGCCCAAGAAACCCACCGGAAACTCAGCGTTTAGACAGGGTTAGGGGCATGTGACGGTTCACATCCTTGTAAAGAAGATAACGAAACCGCCCCGGTCCACCGGCATAACAGGCTTGCGGGCAGAAAGCGCGCAACCACATATAGTCGCCGGCTTCGACCTCGACCCAGTCCTGATTCAGCCGATAGACGGCTTTACCTTCAAGCACGTAAAGCCCGTGTTCCATCACATGGGTTTCGGCAAACGGGATCACGCCGCCCGGCTCGAACGTGACGATGTTGACATGCATGTCGTGGCGCAGGTCTTGCGGATCGGCGAAACGGGTTGTGGCCCAACGCCCCTCGGTGCCGGGCATCGGGGTTGGGGCGATGTCGCGTTCATTGGTGATGATCGGATCAGGGGCGGGCAGGCCGGGAACGGCTTCATAAACTTTGCGGATCCAGTGAAACCGGGCAGTATCTTTGCCGCGATTGTGCAGGGTCCATTCGGACCCGGCTGGGATATAAGCATAACCCCCTGTCTCCAACACATGAACATTGCCGTTCAGCGTCAGGGTTGCCGAGCCTTCGACCACGAACACTACGGCCTGTGCGTTCGGGTCGGTTTCGGGGCGGTCGCTGCCACCACCGGGCTGAACCTCCATGATATATTGCGAGAATGTTTCGGCAAAACCACTCAGCGGGCGGGACAGAACCCAAAGCCGGGTGTCCTGCCAAAAAGGCAGGTAACTGGTGACGATGTCACGCATCGTCCCTTTGGGGATCACCGCATAGGCGTCAGTAAACATGGCGCGGTCAGTCAAAAGCTGGTCTTGTCCGGGATGTCCGCCTGACGGCGCATAATAGGTGGGCTGTGCCATTTGATGCCTCTGGTTCAGGTTTCTCGCACTATGGGGGGATTAGACAGGCGCTTATAGCGGCGCGATCGCAATAGGTTTGTTCGGGAATATTTGAAGGTTGAAACCTCTTGGGGTTGGCCATGCGGGTTCACATGTCTATCCTTGAATGAAAGTGCATTTCAGAATTGTGAGGCCCCATGAATTCTCTTTTCTCTCTTACAGCAGCAGGCGCTGTGATAATTGGCCTCAGCGTTACTGCGCAGGCCAAGCCATTGTCGCGGATCATCGCAGAATCGGGGTTGAGCCCGGACGATTTCACACTGCTGACGGCCGCGGCAGACGGATTGTTTCAGGGCAGTACGCCACAGGTTGGTTCAGAAGCTACGTGGGCCAGCACGGAAACCGACGCAAAGGGTACCGTCACCGTGCGGGATGTCCGCGGCAATTGCGTGCATTTGCAGCACTTGATTGAACCGGCCAATACCGATCAGATACGTGAGGTCAGAACGCGACGTTGCCGCGACGCGGGCGGCAATTGGATTCTCACGCCTTAAAGAGCGCTAGTATCCGCGCGCCCGGTCCACTTCGTGCAACAAGGGCGCGCCACTGTTGAGGCGCTCGAAATTCTCGGCCACATCGCGCAGAGCGTCGCCCAGATGCCAGCCAGAAACGTGCGGGGTGATTGTTACACCCGGATGTGTCCACAAAGGGCTGTCTGCGGGTAAGGGTTCGGTTCGGGTGACGTCCAGAACGGCACGACCGGGCCTTCCCTGATCCAAAGCCGTGATCAACGCGGCCTCGTCAATCAAATCTCCGCGTCCTGCATTCAGCAACTGGCTGCCGGGTTTCATGGCCGCCAGCATATCGGGTCCGAACAAGCCGACCGTTTGCGGGGTCGATGGCAGAATGGCACAGACATGGTCACATGCGGACAACAGATCGGGCAGGGCGTCCTCGCCATGCAGGCATGTGACACCGTCGATCTGCTTGGGTGAGCGGCTCCAGCCCATGACCTGAAACCCAACCGCGCGCAGCATCTTTGCGCTGCGGGCGCCGATATGACCCAAACCCAGCACTCCGACCACTGTGTCCGGCGAATAGAGCGGCGCCTTCGGGGACCATTCCGACCGGTCCTGCGCAGCCTCGTGAAAGGGCATGTTGCGCTGTTGACGCAGGATGTAGGCCACGAACCACTCGGCGATGCCTTGCGCAGGCGCGTCAGGTTTCAGGCGCGTAACACGCACATGGTCGGGCAGGTTGGGGTTGCCGACAATCGTTTCGACGCCTGCGCCCAGTTTTTGCACAAGCTGCAGATTGGGCAGGCGGGCAAGTTGATCATCGCTGAGTCCTGCCAATGCGATCATTGTAATGTCGCTGGGGTCTCCGATCGTGGCAGGGGTGCGTACGTCCAGACCGGGCTTCAGTGCCCGAACATCCCGCGCGATATCGCTGTCGCTCATCCAATCGGACAGACCTGTCTCTATCAACAATGCCATTTTAACTTCCCCCGAACAGTTTGATTGACTTGACGTCCCGTCCTAGCTGGACATCTTGACGGCAGCTAAGTCATTCTCGGGCCAAAGGTAAAGCCCGGTCACCGGGTCGGAGGAGGAAAACCCATGAACATGTCATTCGGCCTGCGTGATGAGAACGCTCAACTGTTACAACGTGTGGCAGACATGATCCGCGATGAGATCATGCCGCTGGAGGCAGAATATCACGCAGAGATCGGCAAAGGGGATCGTTGGCAATATACAGAACGTCAGTCCGAAATCCTTGAGGGCCTGAAGGCCAAGGCCAAGGCTGCGGGGCTTTGGAATTTCTGGCTGACCGACAGCGACAAAGGCTTTGGTCTTTCCACCGTGGAATACGCTTATTTCGCCGAAGAGATGGGCAAGACCCCTTTGGGCGCCGAAGTCTTCAACTGTTCCGCCCCAGATACCGGCAACATGGAGGTCTTCGAACGCTACGGAACCGAAAAGATGAAAGAGCAGTGGTTGAAACCGCTGCTCGAAGGTGAAATCCGCTCGGCCTATCTTATGACCGAACCGGATGTGGCCTCGTCGGATGCGACGAATGTGTCGATGTCTTGCGTGCGGGACGGCGATGACTATGTCCTGAACGGCGAAAAATGGTGGTCGTCGGGGGCCGGTGATCCGCGATGCAAGGTCTATATCGTGATGGTCAAAACCGCCGGGGAAGAGCAGCCTAAACACCAGCGGCAGTCGATGATCGTCGTGCCGGCCGACACACCGGGTGTCGAAATTCTGCGCCCGATGGAGGTCTATGGCCATGACGACGCGCCGCATGGGCATATGCATATCCGGTTCACCAACATGCGCGTTCCGGCTGAAAATATACTGTTGGGTGAGGGGCGTGGCTTCGAGATCGCTCAGGGTCGCCTTGGGCCGGGGCGTATTCACCATTGCATGCGCGCCATCGGGCAGGCCGAAAGCGCGCTGGATCAGATGTGCAAACGGTCCCTGCAACGCGAGGCGTTCGGTAAGAAGCTGGCCCAGCTTGGGGCGAATTTCGACATCATCGCCGAATGCAGGATGGAGATTGAGATGGCGCGCCTGCTGTGCCTCAAGGCTGCGTGGTATATGGATCAGGGCGATGTACGCGCGGCAGCACCGTGGATCAGCCAGATCAAGGTTGTGGCCCCGCGCGTAGCCTTAAAGGTGATTGACGAGGCGGTGCAGATGTTTGGTGCGCAGGGGATCAGTCAGGACACACCGCTTGCCACGGCCTGGACCCATGTGCGGACTTTGCGGTTGGCCGATGGGCCCGATGCGGTGCACCGCCGTCAGGTCGCGCGGGCTGAGCTGAAGAAACACACGCAGGAAAAAGTCTGAGCAAGGCCATGGTTTCCAATCCGGACGTGAGGGCGCAATCCTATTTCCACATTCGACCGGACGGTGCGTTTGTGGGTAACGACCCCGCGCGCGGCCCGTGGTCGGCCGTGCACTGTCATGCCGGGCCGGTCAGCGGGTTGGTCGTGCGTGCGGCGGAAACCGAAGTCGGGCCCGAGAAGATGTTGACCCGGCTGACGGTGGATTTATTGCGGCCATTGCCTTTGGCCGGATTGCGAGTCGCTGCCGAAACCACGCGCCATACAAAGACATTGGCGACAACGCGGGTGACCGTGCACGATTTGGATGACACGCTTTGCGCCGTTGCAACGACGATGCATCTGGTGCGCCGTGATCTTGGGCCAGTGCCAAACGTGACGATGCAGCCCCCTCGGTTGGATGATGCGGTCACGGGTCCTTTTCCGATTGGCGAAACACGTCACAATCTGCCGGGCTTCGCCAACCATTCGGACATTCTGTATCCCAAAGGCGGAAATCAGGCAGCCGGTCCAAAAACCGTTTGGATGCGCACGCCGCCGCTTTTGGCCGATGAGGCACAATCGCCGATACAGGCCCTGTGTCCGCTGGCAGACTGCGGGAATGGTATCTCGTGGAACGCGCCCACCACCGAGATGGGGTTCATGAACACCGACCTGACAGTGCAAGTTCACCGCGAGCCGGTCTCGGACTGGTTGGCGTCAGAGTCATTGTGCCATTGGCAACACTCGGGCATCGGGATGTCTCAGTCCGTACTTTATGACACAGAAGGTCCGGTCGCGACGGCGCTGCAAACGCTTGTCTTATTTCCGCCGGATTAAACAGTTGGCCGGATTCTGCGTGCTTTCTCAAAAGTGCGTTGTCGCTGCGGGGCCGAAACCCTATCTTTCTCACATGCGCTGGATATTGACCCTTTTCACCTTTTGCTTGCCGGTCCCGGTCTTGGCTCATCCCCATGTGTTCATCGACACGGGGCTGGAGTTCATCGTCGATGACGCAGGCAATCTGACACATGTGCGGGTAACCTGGGCTTATGATGAGCTGTATTCGCTTTTCGAGCTTGAGGACAGAAAACTTGATCAGGATGGCGACGGTATTCTGAGCGAGAGCGAACAGGCCTTTCTGGCCGGGTTCGACGCGCAGTGGATCGAAGGGTATAACGGCGATCTGGTGGTGCGTGCAGATGGCCAGATCATCCCTCTGTCGGGTCCGATGGAACCTACGGCCACCACTGATAACGGCCGCATTGTCTCGACCCACCTGAGGGCGGTTGAGGGAGAACCGGTCGCAGCGGCGGCTTTGTCAGCCAAGGCGTTCGATGAAACCTACTACACAGCATATGAGGTTACGCGCCCGGTAACAGTGTCCAGTAAGCTGACGTGCCAGATAGAGCGGACGGATCCCGATATTGACGGCCAGCTCGCCCAGATGCGGGCGTTCCTGCTGACCCTTGATGCCAATTATGATCTTGAGGAGAACGACATCCCGCTGGTTGGTGAAAGCTTTGCGACCGAGATCCGCGTTTCATGTCCAAGTACCTGATTATCCCTGTCCTCCTGTCGTTTGGCCTGCTGCTGTGGTTCTGGGGCAGCGGAGGATTTGACAGCCTTGCTGCCTGGGCCGCTGGCGAACAGCGCGAGTTCCAGAACCAGATCGCCCGATCCCTGCGCGCCGCCCGCGCGGAACAACCCGAAGCTGTCGCGACCCTTTTAACTGTTTGTTTCGCTTACGGATTTTTCCACGCCGTAGGCCCGGGTCACGGCAAAGTCTTGATCGGAGGGTACGGGCTGGGGCGCAAGGTGGCCTTTTGGCGTTTGTCCGCGATCAGCGTGCTGTCCAGTTTGGGGCAGGCCGTCACTGCAGTGGTTCTGGTGTATGCCGGGGTTCTGGTGTTCCAGATGTCGCGGGACAGTTTGGTTGGCACAACCGAGCAGGTCATGGCGCCCGTAAGCTATGGCGCCATCGCTGCAATTGGCCTTTGGCTGGTGTTCCGGGCGTTACGCAGTTTCGCCAGGCGGTACCGGGCGGATCGGACACAGGTGCATCATCACCATCATCATCATGACGGCCACGATCATCATCACGGTCATGACCACGAGGTTTGTTCGGATTGCGGGCATCGGCACGGTCCGACGGCGGAAGAAGTTGCGCAGATCGGGAATTGGAAAGAGGCTGCCCTGCTGATTGTGGGCATCGCTGCGCGTCCCTGCACCGGGGCGCTATTTGTGTTGATCCTGACGTGGCAAATGGGCATCGCGATGGTTGGAATCGCCGGTGCTTTTGCAATGGCACTGGGCACGGCGACAGTGACAACACTGGTCGGTTGGACCTCATTTGGTTTGCGCGGCGGGTTGCTGGCCTCGGCCTCGGCCACCCGCTTTGCGCAGGTTCTGGCGCCGACGATCGAACTCGTCGCGGGTCTGGTGATCGCCGTTATTGCCAGCGGGCTGCTGCTGCGCGCGATTTAATCGAAAACCGGCTGAGGATATCCAACCCGCGCCAGATACAGACCTTGCGGCGGACAAACTGGCCCGCAGGCGGCGCGGTTCTGGGCCGCAAGCGCGTCTTGCACATCCTCAGGTGTCCAAGCGCCTGCGCCGACCCTTTCTAAAGTGCCAACAAAGCTGCGCACCTGATTGTGCAGAAAAGAGCGGGCGCGAACGTGGAAATGCACCTCTGGGCCCGAGAACCCGTCGGTTTGTTCCACCCGCAATTCATCCAGTGTTTTGAACGGGCTGGCCGCCTGACAGATCGAGGACCGGAAGGTGGTAAAATCATGCCGCCCAATCAGCGTATCCGCACCGTCCTGCATCGCCTGCACGTCCAAGCGATGATTGATCTGCCAAACCTGCCCAGCATCATGTGTGGCTGGCGCACGACGCATCAGGATACGGAACAGGTACTGCCGTTCGACCGCCGAAAACCGGGCGTGCCAGTCGTCATCGACCTGCGCCGCCTGCACAATCGCCACAGGGTGGGGTTTAAGGTGATAATTCAATGCTTCGGATAGACGGAACGGATCCCAGTCCTTGATCAGATCACAATGGGCGACCTGTCCCAGTGCGTGAACGCCTGCATCGGTGCGGCCGGCAGCTGCGATGGTATGCGCGCCGGGTTGGATGCGCGACAGGGCCTCTTCGATCGCCCCTTGCACGGATGGCTGATCCTTTTGCCGCTGCCATCCGGCAAACGGCTCTCCTTGGTATTCGACTTTCAACGCGTATCTTGGCATGGGCCGCTGGTAGCGCGACGCGCCGCCACGGGCAAGAGCGGGAAAGCGCTGGCATGTCAGGCGGTGGCTACCTATCTTGAGCGAAACAATAAAAGCGGGGCGACGGTTTGGTCATCTCTTCCCTGGCAGACAGTGTGGTGCGCGGCGTCGAGTCCGTGGGCGATACCGTGTCAGAAGCCTTTTTTGAACCAGTGATCCGGCTGGGCGTGACCGGTTTGGCGCGGTCCGGCAAAACGGTATTCATCACGTCACTGGTGGCAAACCTGCTGGACCGTGGGCGAATGCCCGGATTGGTGGCGCAGCAAGAGGGGCGGATCAATGCGGTTTACCTGCAGCCGCAACCCGACGACACCGTGCCTCGGTTCGATTATGAAAACCACCTTGCGGCGTTGACCGGGCCTCAGCCACACTGGCCAGACAGTACCCGCGCCGTGTCCGAGTTGCGCTTGTCCTTCAAAGCACGTCCATCCGGGCTTTTGTCGGGTTTGCAGGGACCACGCACTGTGCATCTGGATATTGTCGACTATCCGGGTGAATGGCTGCTGGATCTGGCTTTGTTGGACAAAACCTATGAGGCTTGGTCGGCAGAGACGCTCGAACGCATTACCGCGCGTCCACAGGCTGCCACGTTTCTCACTCAGGCCAATGCTGCCGATCCGGCGGACACGCATGACGAACCCACCGCTCAGGCGCTTGCGAAAGCGTTTGCAGAGTATCTGAACGCGGCCCGTGATGCGGGGTTCTATGATTGCACACCGGGGCGTTTTTTGTTGCCCGGTGACCTGGCTGGTTCGCCGGTGTTGACATTCGCGCCGCTGCCGGTTGATCGACCTGCGCCCCGGCGCAGCCTGCACCGCGAAATGGCCAGAAGGTTCGAGGCATATAAGTCGCAGGTCGTTAAGCCGTTCTTTCGGGATCACTTCGCGCGGATCGACCGGCAGGTCGTTCTGGTGGATGCGCTGGGCGCGATTCATAAGGGTCCGCAAGCGGTCGAAGATATGCGCCGCGCGATGGCAGATATCCTGTCCGCATTCCGTCCCGGCCGAAACGCTTGGCTAAGCCGATTGCTGCTTGGAAAACGGGTCGAGCGCATTCTGTTTGCCGCCACCAAGGCCGACCACTTGCACCACCAACAACATCAACGTCTGACCCATATCATGGAGGCGCTAATTCGTGACGCCCGCGACAGGGCCAGCTTTGCCGGGGCGGACACGACGGCCTTATCGATGGCCTCATTGCGCGCGACAACCGAGGAAATGCGTTTGCATGATGGGGTAGAATTGCCCTGCGTTCGAGGAACGTTGATGGATGGCAAGCAGGCGGCGTTTTACCCGGGCGAATTGCCGGATGACCCTTTGAAACTGTTGGGGGCGGCGCGCAATGGGGCCGAAGGTTGGCTTGACGCCGAATACGGGTTCATGTCCTTCGCCCCTGCCAAACTGACCCTGCGCCCCGGAGATGGGCCGCCCCATATTCGGCTGGATCGCGCAGCGCAGTTTCTGATCGGAGATCGCCTGTGATCGCAACTCTGCGCCCGGCTCGCAGCACCGATGCCGGTGCGACCGGAGAGATTCTGCACGGTTTCGCGCGCGAGAACGACTGGATGCCAGAGCTGCACACTCAGGCCGAGACCATCGCGTTCTGTGGCCGTATGATAGATCAGGATTGGGTCACAGTGGCTGAACTGGACGCCCGCGTGGTGGGTTTTCTGGCTTTGAACGGGACAGAAATTCATTCCTTGTACCTGATGGCCTCTGCCCGACGGCAAGGCATCGGACGACACCTGCTGGACCATGCCAAATCCCGGCGCACACAGCTTTCGCTGTTCGCGTTTCAAGCCAATCTGCCCGCGCGGCGGTTCTACGAACATAACGGGTTTGTCGAAGTTGCGCGTAGCGATGGGGCCGATAACGATGAAAACCTGCCGGACATTAGATATGTCTGGATACGAGAGGGGGCAGAAAATGGCTAAAGGTCCCGTGCTGATCGACCTCGAAGCGGACGAGCCCACCGTGGACGTGGCGAAGGCGCCTCCGGTGCCTGAGATCGGGCAACCTCAAGGGCAGGCGATGCAGGGTGTGGTCCGGCTTGCGGCTCGCAGGCCCTCGCGGCTGGCGCGTTGGTTCTGGGGGCTGGCCTTAGCTGCTGTTGGCGCAGTTGTGTCCATCGCGGCGTGGGACTTTGTGAACGGGCTTTTGCTGCGTGCGCCGGTTTTGGGTTGGGTCGTGACGGGGCTTTTTGCAGCGTTGGTGTTGGTCGCCCTGATCATCGCGCTGCGTGAATTGGCGGCAATCGCACGTTTGTCTCGTGTTGACGGGATAAGGCAAGCGGCGGACACTGCGCTGGCCGAGGATGATCTGGCACAGGCACGCGCGGTTACGACCAAGCTTATTGCTTTTTACAAGGGTCGGGATGAAACCAAATGGGGTCGTGACAAGCTGACCGAACGTATGGGGGAACAGTTCGACGCCTCGGGGCTGCTGACCTTGGCCGAAGATGAATTGCTTGTCCCATTGGACGCCGCCGCCAGCCGCGAGGTCGAAGCGGCCGCTCGTCAGGTGGCCACTGTTACGGCCCTGGTGCCTTTGGCGTTGGCAGATGTCGCCACCGCTTTGGCTGCGTCGCTTCGGATGATCCGGCGCGTTGCTGAAATCTATGGCGGTCGCGCCGGGTTTCTGGGGAGTTGGCGGCTGACCCGTGCGGTTTTTGTTCATCTGGTCGCAACCGGAGCAGTCGCGGTTGGCGATGACCTGCTGGAGCCCGTTTTGGGCGGCTCGGTTCTTAGCAAACTGTCCAGAAGATTCGGCGAAGGTCTGGTCAATGGGGCCCTCAGTGCCCGTGTCGGTGTGGCCGCAATGGAGGTTTGTCGACCTTTGCCCTTCTCTGACCGTCACAAACCCTCGACAAGGGGAATGATCAAGCGGGCCTTGGCGGGTTTGTTTTCCAAAACTTGACCTGCCGCAAGGTGCTGACGTCCACTGGATGGCATACCAGACCCGGAGCCAGCCATGACCGAGCACGGACACAGCCAACAGGAAATAGCCGAACGTATCAACGCGCCACCTGGCCGCGGCGTGCTGCGCGATGTCGTTTATGGGGGCATCGACGGATCAGTGACCACCTTTGCGATCGTGGCTGGGGTTGCTGGGGCTGGCCTTTCTCCGTTCATTATCGTGGCGTTGGGGCTGGCCAATGTTTTGGCAGATGGCTTCTCGATGGCGGCGGGCAATTACTCTGGCACAAAAGCTGAATTGGACAACATTCGCCGCATCCGCGCGATCGAGGAACGGCATATCCACCTGTACCCCGACGGCGAGCGAGAGGAAGTGCGCGAGATTTTGGCGCAGAAAGGTCTGTCGGGGCGGGTGCTGGACGAGGCGACCGACGCAATCACTGCAAACCACGACAACTGGATCGATCTGATGATCGAAGGGGAATACGGGCTGGGCAGTGTCGACCCTCATCCTCTCAAGGCTGCGATGGCGACCTTTTGGGCATTCCTGATCGCGGGGATGGTGCCGCTGTTGCCCTTCCTCGCTGGGGTGGATCAGGCTTTTACTATTTCCGCCTGGATGACAATGGCCGTGTTTTTTGCCATCGGTGCGCTCAAAAGCAGGTGGTCGCTGGCACCTTGGTGGCGATCCGGGGGCGAGACGTTGTTGATCGGTGGTGCTGCTGCCTTGATCGCGTATCTAGTCGGGTCGCTGTTTCATCCTTGACGGGCTAGATTGATCCAGCTTGGCGCAGGTGGTTGTTGAAGGTAACAAACATAAACTCGGGCCTTTCATTGCCTGTCCAGCAACTACGTTAATTGCGGGTTTCTGGCGATTGCGGTGGTGCAGATCATCTTCGGGCAGTTAATCCCGCGCCTCACGTCTGGCTGCATTTAGCCGTGAGTTATACCTGCGAACTGGCGGATTTTCTGACTGTTGCCCAACGGGCGTCTCGGGTAGCCTGACGGTGAACCCAACCGGAGAGCCCATTGGAATCCTTGCTTGTTCTTGTTGGATTGATCGTGCTGGCCATCCCGGTAGGCATCGTTTTTCTGATTGTAAGTCACACCCGCCTGCGCCGTCGGGTTGAGCAGTTAGAGCAGGATCTTCGCGCGCTGGGTGGGGATGTTTCCAAAACCAGCGATGCACCACCCCGACCCGAACCGCGCAAGCCGACCGAAAAACCGGACAAAGCGCTGAAACCCGCCCCGTGGTCCAAGGCGCAGACACCCCAACCCGCTGCCGAGCAGACACCGCCTGCCGCCGTAGTGTTTCGTGAGGACCGGTTTACCGCGCTTTCGACCTGGTTGCGAGAGAACTGGTTTTATGTGGTGTCCGCCCTTTCACTGGCGTTGGCAGGGATATTCTTGGTTCAATACGGTGTCGAAAATGGGATGTTGCCTCCGTCCGCCCGTGTGATTGCCGCGTTGAGTTTCGGTGTGGTGTTGATCGTGGCCGGAGAAGTGATCCGCCGCAGGTTTGGAGATGATGAAGCCTCGGCCACCGCATATTTGCCCTCGGTTTTCTCGGGCGCCGGTCTGGTTACCCTGTTCGGAGGTATTCTGGCTGCTAGGCAGCTCTACGACTTGATCGGCCCCGAAAGCGCGTTGATTGCAATGGTCGTTGTTGCCCTGTTGGGATTGATCCTTGGCTGGTTCCACGGCCCCTTGCTGGCTGCTGTCGGTCTGATCGGGGCCTTTGCAGCCCCCTTTGTTGTTGGCGGCACGTCCAAGGATCCGGGCTGGCTATATGCCTATTTCTTTGTGATCGCCGTTTTGGGATTGGGGATCGACACAGTGCGCCGCTGGGCGTGGATATCCGTCCTGACTCTGTTTGGTGCCTATGCCGCTTGCCTGCTGCTGGTGCTGTCCTCACCGCTGACAGAACCGTATTACCTGATCTGCGTCACAGCGTTGGCCGTGATTTCCATTGCCATACCAATTCGGCGTGTCTGGCCCGATCATGAGGGCGCGATGATCAGCCAGATCATCAGTCGCAAAACGGGCGATGCATGGCCCGAATTTCCCACGCGGGTTGCCTTTGGCGCGGTCGCCGTTAGTTCCGCGATTCTTTCGGTGCATTGGGCTGATAGCCCGGCGGAGTTCTGGCTGGGCGTTACCTTGCTGGCGGGGCTGGCGCTTGGATTGATGCTGTGGGGTAGGCGGGCGGAGGCATTGCAGGATGCGACGAAATTGCCAGCGCTGGGCCTTGTCTGGTTCGTTCTGATGCATGGCTGGGATAACGGCATCGTTCTGCGCCACTTCGCTGAGACCTATGCCGCAACCGCCGAAGCGGACTACCCCTGGGTGGTCACAGTCTTGATTATTGTGGGTGGGGTGATTTCCGTCACTGCGGCCTGGCGCTCGATGCATGCGCACAAATATGCGGCCGGGTGGGCTGGCGCAGCTGCGGTCTTTGCGCCTGCGTTGGCCATCGCTCTTGAGGTCGGCTGGCACCCTGCGACTGTGATCGGAGCCTACCCGTGGGCACTGCATTGTATCGCATTGAGTGCGTTGATGGTAGTCTTTGCCGAGCGTTTTTCGCGCGTTGACGGAGATCAACGGATGCGCGCGTCGCTGGCGACGCTCTCGGCTTTATCCTGTTTGACCTTTGCCTGCGTCATTGTCCTGAGTTCTGCGGCGCTGACCATTGCTCTGGTCGCGATGGTAGTCGTGGCCGCCGCGCTGGATCGCAAATTCAACCTGCCGCCGATGAGCTGGTTCATCTGGGCTGGTGTCTTCACGGTCACGGTGCGGCTGGTGTTGAACCCGGGGCTTGACTGGGCCGGTTCCGCCGCGATCCTTGAAATGACGTTGGTCTACGCAGTCGCAACCCTTGGTTTCCTGTCGGGTTGGTTGCTGATCCGCTCACTGAATCGGCCTGTTGCAACTCTATTGCTAGAGAGCGCCACCTGGGCCACCGGGGGTATATTGCTGTCTTTGCTGCTGGAACGCTGGTTGCAGAGTTTTGGCGAGGGCAACGCCACTAATAGCCACTGGGGGCTGGGCTTACTGGCGATAATCTGGTTGCTTCTGGCCTTTGCGCAGGTTCAGCGGTTCGAACTGGGCGGAAAGCTGAACTATGCTCGCTATTTGCTTGCGGCGTTTTTTGCTGGGCATGGTCTTTTCCGATTGGTTCAGGCGTTGGTTGATGCGAACCCGTTGCTTAACAAGGTTGCGTCACCGGTTCTGGGTCTGCCGTTATTGAACACGCTTGCGGTCGCTTACTTGTTGCCTGCACTGGCAATTGGGCTCTCGGTCTGGAGGATTCATGCGACTCCGCTGTGGCTGAAGCGCGCCAGTTGGGGCTTGAGCGGTGGATTGACGGCTGTCTGGTTAGGGCTGATGATCCGTCATGTTTGGCAGGGCGCGGCCGGCATGTATGAGGGCAACGGCGTGACCCAGCCCGAGCTTTACACTTACACCATTGCTCTTCTGGTAATCGGGGCGGTGGTTTTCTACCAGTCGCTGGCGCGCCGATCCGACCTGATGCGCAAAGCCGGGCTGGCGGTGATTGGGCTGGCGGTGGCCAAGGTGTTCCTGATCGATATCGCCGGGCTTGGCGGACTGATCCGGGTGTTCTCGTTGCTGGCTTTAGGGTTGGCTTTGGCGGGTCTGGCGTGGCTTAACCGCTGGGCGCAGTTGCGCCATTCGCCGCATGCGCTGGAACCTCTGGACCATTGAGGGCGGGCGTCCTATAAGCGCGGCCATGTATGACCGGATGGCCATCATTATTCGAATTATATCCCCGGCGCTCTGACATCCTGAGACGCCGGGCAAAGGTGTTTGAGACCTCGCACCGACCGCTTCGATCCACACGACCAGATCATCCAAAGGACGCCCCCAATGTGCGCCGAAACACCTGATTACAAAGACACGCTGAACCTGCCCAAAACCGATTTCCCCATGCGCGCTGGCCTGCCCAAGCGCGAACCCGCATGGCTGGAGCGTTGGGAAACCATCGGCGTCTATGACCGCCTGCGCGAGAAGGAAGGCCGCACGCCCTTTACTTTGCACGATGGCCCTCCCTACGCGAACGGCCACCTGCATATCGGACACGCGCTGAATAAAACCATCAAGGACATGATCGTGCGGAGCCATCAGATGATGGGCCACGACGCGCGTTATGTTCCCGGCTGGGACTGCCACGGCTTGCCGATCGAATGGAAGATCGAAGAGCAATACCGCAAGAAGGGCAAGAACAAGGACGAGGTGAACGTCGTCGATTTCCGTCAGGAATGCCGCAAGTTCGCCGAGGGCTGGATCGATATCCAGCGCGACGAGTTCAAGCGCCTTGGCATCACAGGCAACTGGGCCGATCCCTATATCACCATGGACTACCACGCCGAGGCCGTGATCGCCGATGAGTTCATGAAGTTCCTGATGAACGGCACGCTCTATCAGGGATCGAAACCCGTGATGTGGTCGCCGGTGGAAAAGACCGCTCTGGCAGAGGCCGAGGTCGAGTATCACGACAAGGAAAGCTTCACCATCTGGGTGAAGTTCAAGGTCGTGAATGCGGGTGATCTGGATGATGCGTTTGTGGTGATCTGGACGACGACTCCGTGGACCATGCCATCGAACAAGGCGGTCGTGTACGGCAAGGATATCTCGTATGGCCTCTACGAAGTCATCGGAGCGCCCGAGGAATGCTGGGCCGCTGTGGGTGACAAGTTCCTGCTGGCCGATAATCTGGCTGCTGATGTGCTAGGCCGTGCCCGTTTGAACGACGACCAGTGGACCCGTGTCCGCGACGTGACCGCGGATGAGCTGGCAGGTGTGCAACTGACCCACCCGCTGGCCGGGGCCGAGGGCGGCAATGGCGAATGGGACGACATCCGCGACTTCCGCGCCGCTGAGTTTGTGACCGATACTGAAGGTACGGGGTTCGTCCACTGCGCGCCGTCCCACGGTATGGAAGAATTTGAGCTGTACCGCGATCTGGGCATGCTCGAGCAGGTCATCACCTATAACGTGATGGACGACGGCTCGTTCCGTGCCGATCTGCCTTTCTTTGGCGGCAAATACATTCTGTCCCGCAAAGGTGGCGAAGGTGATGCAAACAAAGCCGTCATCGACAAGCTGGTCGAGGTCGGCGGGCTGTTGGCGCGCGGCAAGATCAAGCACAGCTATCCCCATTCGTGGCGCTCGAAGGCTCCGATCATCTATCGCAACACGCCGCAGTGGTTTGCATCCGTGGACCGCAAGCTGGACGATGGCATGGGAGAGATGGGCGACACCATCCGTGAACGCGCCCTGCGCTCGATTGATGAACTGGTGAAATGGACCCCGCAGACGGGTCGTAACCGCCTGTATTCGATGATCGAAGCGCGCCCGGACTGGGTTCTGTCCCGCCAGCGCGCCTGGGGTGTTCCTCTGACCTGTTTCACCAAGAAGGGCGCCTTGCCCACCAACGCGGACTACCTACTGCGCAACGCCGATCTGAACGCGCGGATCAAGGCTGCGTTCGAAGAAAACGGCGCGGATATCTGGTACACCGACGGGTTCAAGGAGCAGATCCTGGACGGTATCGCCAACCCGGATGAATATGATCAGGTGTTCGACGTGCTGGATGTGTGGTTCGATAGTGGCTCGACCCACGCCTTTGTTCTGCGCGACCGCGAGGACGGGACCGAGGATGGAATCGCCGACGTTTATATGGAAGGTACCGACCAGCATCGTGGGTGGTTCCATTCGTCCATGCTGCAGGCTTGTGGCACCAAGGGCCGTGCGCCGTATCGCAACGTCGTGACTCATGGCTTTACGCTGGATGCCAAGGGCAACAAGATGTCCAAATCGCTGGGCAATACCATCGTGCCGGAAGAGGTCATCAAGCAATACGGTGCCGATATCCTGCGTCTTTGGGTGGCTCAGACCGACTATACCGCCGACCAGCGGATCGGGCCTGAGATCCTGAAAGGCACTGCCGACAGTTATCGCCGTTTGCGCAACACGATGCGGTTCATGCTGGGATCGCTGGCGGATTTCACTGAAGCCGACCGGGTTGAACCGCAAGACATGCCGCGTCTGGAGCGCTGGGTGCTGAGCCGTCTGGCCGATCTGGATGTACAGGTGCGCAAAGGCTATGCCGCCTTCGATTTCCAGGGTGTGTTCAGCGCCGTGTTCACCTTTGCCACGGTCGATTTGTCCTCGTTCTATTTCGACGTGCGCAAGGATGCGCTCTATTGCGATGGCGACAACCTGCGCCGCCGCGCCGCGCGAACTGTGCTGGACATCCTGTTCCACCGCCTGACCACATGGCTGGCCCCGGTTCTGGTCTTCACCATGGAAGAGGTCTGGCTGGAGCGGTTCCCGGGCGATGACAGTTCGGTCCATCTTGTGGATTTCCCGGACACGCCCGCCGATTGGCGACATGCTGAGCTTGAGGCCGCCATGGCCAAGGTGCGCCGCGTGCGCCGCGCCGTGACCGCTGCGCTGGAAATCCAGCGTCAGGACAAAGTGATCGGGTCCAGCCTTGAGGCTGCTCCGATTGTGTATGTCGAGGATCAGGAAACCCGCGATCTGCTGGCCACGTTTGATGTAGACGACATGTGCATCACCTCAGGCCTGACAGTCAGTGGTGATCCTGCTCCGGCAGAGGCTTTCCGTGTGCCAGAGATCGAGGGCGTTGCGGTGGTGTTCGAAAAGGCTGAAGGCGAGAAATGTCAGCGGTGCTGGAAGATCTTGCCGGATGTGGGTCTTCACGCCCATGCGGGTGTCTGCGGGCGCTGTGACGAGGCGTTGGCTTAGCGTCTCTGGCTTTGGAGTTTTGCGAGGCTCTGCCTCGCGCTCCGAGGTATTTATGGCCAGATGAAGGGGCGGATCGCTCTGATTGGGGTTGCGGGTGTGGCGAAACATCTGCAACCCTTTTTCTATGCCGATGATTGCCGTTGATACTCAGTTTGGCCGCCTTGGGGTTGAGGAAACCGATGGGGCGCTGACGCGTCTGGTTTGGGACGGGGTGGATGACGGGCCGGTCACGCCTTTGTTGCGTGAGGCTGCGGCGCAATTGCGGGCCTATGACCGGGGGCAGTTGGACCGGTTTGATCTGCCATACCACATCGCCGGATCGAAGTTTCAGCGGCAGGTTTGCGACCTGATGTTTGCCATTCCGCTGGGTGAAACGCGGACCTATGGCGAGATCGCCAAAGAGCTGGGCCAGCCGCCGCAACTCGTAGGACAAGCCTGCGGAGCCAATCCAATTCCCGTTATCATCCCGTGCCATCGGGTGTTGGCGGCAAACGGGCTGGGCGGGTTCTCGGGCGAGGGCGGTGTGGAGACCAAGGTAGCCTTACTGCGACACGAACGGGCGGCGGGTTTGCTGATCTGAGGAGCGGATTTCTGTTGCAATCCCGTTGCTTGAAGCTCAATTTATCTCATATTGAGAACTCAAGGGATCAAAGATCATGACAGCTCATACAGACCCTGCCGCTCGTAAGAAGGCCATTATTGACCGCCTGATGTCGTTGGAAGAACAGGAACTGGCAACCGCTCAGGCCCATTACGATGCGTTCATGAAAGAGTCGCAGCTGGATGATCGCGAAGGACATGACAAGGACGACATTGCGGCCTCTCGGGAAAGTGCGGATCTGGCGGCGGCGTTTGATGCGCCGGTTCAGGCGCATCACGCCAAGATCGACGTGATCGAGAACACCGATTTCAGTGTGACTGATACGGTCAAGCCCGGAGCCGTGGTCAAGTTCAACAATCGGCGCTTTGTCGTCTGTGTATCGACCACGCGGTTCGAGGTTGAGGGCAAGACCTATATGGGCATCTCAACCCAAAGCCCGATTTATCTAACGATGACGGGGCTGCAAGAAGGCGACGTTTTCACCCATAATGGCACCGAGTTCGAGGTGCAGGAGGTTCTTTAACTCTTGCGCTGGGGGATCACCTGCTGGGCGATCCCTGCAAACACCAGGTAGAGGCTGGTGATCACGAGCCCCCAGTGTGCCCAGCTTTCGGGGTGGAAATCGACCCAGGCGGCCCAGCCTGCGAAGAAGGTCCAGGCAAGCGCCATTGGGAGGGTCAAATTGCGCCAGCGCTCGGTGCGGACGGGGTGGACGAATTTCAGCGGCAGGAACATCGCCAGCGACAGCAGCGAGACCAGCAGCAGGATCACCCAGAAATTCGGCTCGAGCGCGAAGATCACGATGACGAACATATTCCAGCAGCCGGGAAAGCCGGAGAACGAGTTATCCTTGGTCTTCATCCGCGTATCCGCGAAATACATGGCGCTGGCAAAGGTGATGACGATGATGGCGAACCAGCCGGTCCAACCGTCCATCAGTCCGGATTTAAACAGGGCGAAGGCAGGGATGAAAACATATGTCAGGTAATCGATGATCAGATCTAGCAGAACACCATCGAATTCAGGCGCATTGTGCTTGACGTGGTAATGCCGCGCCAAAGGGCCGTCGATTCCATCCACGATGAAAGACACAACCAGCCACAGATACATCAGGCTCCACTTTTCCTCGACGGCGGCCAGCATGGCGAGCATGGCAAAAACTGCACCGGTTGCAGTGAAAAGATGAACGGATAGAGCTTTGAATCTGAGTGTCATTCGCGTGTCATGTACGAAGCGTGCCCAAGATGCAAAGCAAAAAGCCGGGACATGCGAAAATGCATTGCGTCATGCCTTGGGATGGGTGCGGTCGTACACCTCCATCAGGCGGGTTGTGTCGACGGCGGTATAGGCCTGTGTGGTTGAAAGTGAGGCATGACCCAGCAATTCTTGTATCGCGCGCAGGTCCCCTCCAGCGGATAAAAGGTGGGTTGCAAAGCTGTGCCGCATGGCGTGCGGGGTCGCCGTGGCCGGTAGCCCAAGTTGCTGACGGGCTTTTGCCATAACCGCCTGAATGGCGCGAGGGTTCAGCGCCCCACCCCGCACACCGCGAAACAGAGGTTTGTCTTTGGCCAGCGGATGCGGACACAGGATCGCGTAACGATCGACGGCCGCCCGTGCGGCAGGCAAGACCGGCACGATCCGTTCTTTGTTGCCTTTGCCGACGATTAGCAGCGATTGGGGTAGAGGAGCGTCGGCACCAGTCAGGGAAAGGGCTTCGGAAATCCGTAGGCCGCAGCCATAAAGCAAGGTGACTACGGCCGCATCGCGAGCCGAAATCCAATCGCTGGTCGATTGCAGCTCGACTGTTTCTATCAAGGCGCGGGCGGCGTCTTCGGCCACGGGGCGGGGTAGCTTTTGGGTGAATTTGGGGGCACGCGTTGACAAAACGGCTGTCGGCTCGAACCCTTCCCGTTCCGCCAGCCAGCGATAAAAGGTTTTGACTGCAGATAGCTTGCGCGCCAAGGACCTTGCGCCGACGCCGGAGCTGCGCTGATCGGCCATCCAGGCGCGCATGTCGGATACTGTAATTCGCGCCAAAGCGGCCAGCCCCTGGCGTTCGCTGTGGTGCAGAGTCATGAACGACAAGAATTCGGCCACGTCGCTGCGATAGGCGGCCTGCGTATTTTCCGCGCGCCCGGACAGGGCTACAAGTCCCTCAAGCCAATGCTGCAACGCGTCGCGGCAGGCCGGAGAGATCAGGCTCATGACAGCCAGTTGCGCATGGAACGTTCGAACACGCCGGCGAAAAAGGTCAGCAGATCTGTTCCCAGTTGCGGAGTGAAATGGTTGGGGTCCTTCGCGCTCATGATAATCATGCCCGGCAGGCGACCCTCGCCAAGATCCAGTCTCATGCACGCCTCAGACCGCAGGTGGTCGGCTTGCTCGCCGAATATGCGGTGGGTGGGATGAATGACTTCACGCAACACGACCTCACGTGCGGGGCCGCTGCGGTCGAATGTCAGGTAGTTGTCGACAAAACCGGGTTCGACAATGGCCAGTGCACCGCCCAGTTTCTCGATAGCCGGGTCTTGCTGCAGAGCAGTAGTTTCCAGCACCAGAGTGATGCGATCAACGCGCAATATCTCGGCCACATCCGTACCGAGCGTGCGCAGGAAGTCTTCGAACCCTGTGGGCTCCAGCAGGCGCAAGATTGCGCGGTGGACCTGATTGGTGCCTGCAAGGTTTTCGTAAGCGGCGGCGATCACCGAACGGTGCGTGTCTTCAAGCCGATCCAGTCGTGCTTCGAGACGTTGCATGGCGATGCCACGTAGGTCGATGATGTTGTCTCCGCGCGCCCGTTCGTTGGCGGCGACAAGCGCCTGCATCAGGTCCTTGTCGTCGAGAACTGCGTCAGGCTCGGCCAGAATCGCCTCGCGGAGAGTGTCCTTGAGTTTGGTATTGCTGCTCATGTCCCGTCCGGTCTTTTTTATGTTTTGCCGCCTTATAGCACGGCTGGACCGATTTGCCTTGGGAAAAGTGAGCTTGCGGAAGGATTTCCCGTCTTTTACGCAACGGGGGCTCCTCCCGCCTGCAAGAACCTGATCTGCGATCAGGGCTGGCAGTTGGGCCGGGCGCGGTGCCTTGCGGCACCGCGCGGCAGTGTCAAGGATCAGAGGATTTTCTGACCGGTTTTGGCCCAGTCGGCCAGGAAGGTTTCAAGCCCCTTGTCGGTCAGCGGGTGATCGGCCAGTTTCTTGATTACGGCAGGCGGAGCGGTGATCACGTCGGCGCCGATGCGGGCGCTGTCTGTTACGTGGTTCACGGTGCGGATGGATGCGGCTAGAATTTCGGTCTCGAACCCGTAATTGTCATAAATCTGACGGATATCGGCGATCAGGTCCATGCCGTCGAGGTTGATATCGTCCAGACGTCCGATAAAGGGCGAGATGAAGGTCGCACCTGCCTTGGCGGCGAGCAGCGCCTGATTGGCCGAAAAGCAGAGCGTCACGTTGACCATCTGGCCTTCGTCAGACAGGGTTTTACAGGTTTTCAGCCCTGCCCATGTCAGCGGAACTTTCACGGCGATGTTAGGCGCGATCTGGGCCAGCTTGCGGCCTTCGGCGATCATGTCGTCGGCTTCGGTGGCGACGACTTCGGCGGATACGGGGCCGTCGACCAGATCACATATTTCTTTGGTGACTTCCAGAATGTCACGACCTGATTTCAGGATCAGCGAGGGGTTGGTGGTCACACCGTCCACCATGCCCAGATCGTTCAGTTCGGCGATGGCGTCGATCTCGGCTGTGTCTACGAAGAATTTCATGAGGGCAGTCCTTTGATGGGTTGGCCTTGGTCGCGGATGGCTTTACCCCAATAACACCGATGCTGAAACCCCCGACCCGAGGAGATGCGGTGAGCGCGCAGGAGTATTTCGACCAGGGTGAGCTGGTGGCTGTGCTGACCACACAGCCCTTGGACCGGACGCTGGACTATAAAGCGCCCGAGGGCGGGTGTTTTATGGGCGCGTTTGTCGAGGTGCCGCTGGGCCCGCGCAAGGTACTGGGTGTGGTTTGGGGGCCGGGGCAGGGCGGTTTTGATCTGGCCAAGGCGCGATCCGTGATCCGTGTGCTTGAGGTCGCGCCGATGCGCGAAGAGATGCGTCTGTTTCTGGGCAAGGTGGCTGATTACACGCTGACACCGATGCCTGCGATGCTGCGGCTGGCAACCCGCGCGCCGGGGCTGGGCGATCCGCCGTCGATGCGGAAAATCTATCGTTTGGGTGGTGCAGAGCCCGACCGCATGACCGATGCGCGGACCCGTGTGCTTGAGGTGCTGCGCGACTATGGCGGGTTGGCGTTCACGTTGAAGGAACTGGCCGAGCAGGCGGGGGTGACGTCCTCGGTCGTCAAGGGCTTGGTTAAGCAAGGCGCGGTGCGCGAAGAAGACAGCCCGCGTGATTTGCCCTATCCCCGGCTGGATCCGGACTTGCCGGGCAAGACGCTGACCGGGGATCAGGCCGACGCTGTCGCGCGATTGAAGGCCGGGCAACGGTCCGGCGACTATGGCACGACACTGCTGAAGGGCGTCACCGGCTCGGGCAAGACCGAGGTTTACCTAGAGGCCGTCGCCGAAGCCCTGCGCATGGGGCGGCAGGCGCTGGTTCTGTTGCCCGAGATCGCCCTGACCGCCGAATTCCTGACGCGGGTCGAGGCGCGGTTTGGTGCGCGGCCTGCTGAATGGCACTCGGGTGCTACCATGACCGAACGCCGCCGGGTCTGGCGCATGGTCGGGCAGGGGGAAGCGCAACTGGTGGTTGGTGCGCGTTCGGCGCTGTTTCTTCCGTTTCGCGATCTGGGGCTGGTGGTGGTCGATGAGGAACACGACACCTCTTATAAACAGGAAGACGGGGTGCACTACAGCGCGCGGGACATGGCGGTGCTGCGGGCCTCGATCTGCGGGGGACGCGTGATTCTGGCCAGCGCGACGCCATCGCTGGAAAGCTGGGCCAATGCCGAGGCCGGAAAATATGAGCGGCTGGACCTGACCTCGCGCTTTGGGGCGGCAGTGCTGCCGGAGATGAAGCCCATCGACATGCGGACCGAGCAGATGCAGCCGGGGACGTGGATTTCGCCGTCGCTGCGGCAGGCAGTGCGGCAACGGATCGAACGCAGGGAACAATCACTGCTTTTCATCAACCGCCGTGGCTATGCGCCGGTGACGCTTTGCCGGGCGTGCGGTGAACAGATCGCCTGTGATCATTGCGACGCGCGGATGGTTGAGCACCGGTTCCTGAAACGCCTGATGTGCCACCAATGCGGTGAGACCAAGCCGATGCCCGACACCTGCCCGTCCTGCGGGGTCGAAGGCAAGCTGGCCCCGGTCGGCCCCGGGATCGAACGGCTGGCCGAAGAGGCGGAGGCGACCTTCCCCGAGGCCAAGATCGCAATGCTGAGTTCCGATCTGTTCGGCTCGGCCCGCGCTTTGAAGGCCAAGATCGAAGAAATTGCCGAGGGCGACGCGGATATTGTCATCGGTACGCAGCTGGTGGCCAAGGGGCACAACTTTCCAAAGCTGACTTTGGTAGGAGTGATTGATGCCGACCTGTCGCTGCACGGGGCCGACCTGCGGGCAGCGGAGCGCACATTCCAGCTTATGCGGCAGGTTGCAGGCCGGGCGGGACGGGCGGATAAGCCGGGGCAAGCGCTGTTGCAGACGTTTCAGCCTGAACACCCGGTGATCCGCGCCATTCTGTCAGGCGATGAAGAAGGGTTCTGGAAGGCCGAGGCCGCCGGGCGTCAGGCCGCTGGCGTCCCGCCCTATGGGCGCATGGCCGGGATCGTGTTGTCCGGGCCCGAGGTCGGGCCGGTTTTCGACATCGGTAACGCGATGGCGCGCAACGATGCGCCGCTGCGCGCGATTGATGCACAGGTCTTTGGTCCTGCGCCCGCGCCGATTGCGCGGATACGCGGGCGACATCGTGTGCGCCTGCTGGTCAAAGCCCCCAAGGGAGCGCCCATTCAGGACGCCATCGCCCGCTGGATCGCACCCTTGCGTCTGAAGGGCGACATTCGCCTAACTGTCGATATCGACCCACAGAGTTTTTACTGACCTCTGCACCTGTGCAGGTCGCTTGTGCGTCTGCCCCCTCGCCAAACTGTAAAAATGAGCGTAGAGCGGTGTCATGCTGAAACCCATGCCGCTCTCTGACGCGCAGAGCCTTCCGTTCTGGCGCCGTCCCATAACGCTCTTGTTCATGATGGCGTTGATGATGCCCATTGCGTTCAACGCATGGAGCGCGCTGCTGAACAATTTCGTCATCGAAGTGGCGAATTTCGACGGAGCGGATATTGGTCTGCTGCACACCGTTCGCGAAATTCCGGGCTTTCTGGCTGTTGGTGTGATTGCGGTTATCATCTTTATCCGTGAACAAGTGCTGGCGATGATCTCGCTGATGATGCTGGGCGTTGCGACTGCGATCACGGCGTGGTTCCCCAGCCTTGGCGGGCTGCTGTTTGTGACCTTGCTCAGCTCGATCGGGTTTCACTATTACGAGACGGTAAACCAGTCGCTGCAGCTGCAATGGTTGCCCAAGGATCGCGCACCGCAGGTGTTGGGCTGGCTGGTGGCCATGGGTTCAGCGGCGACAGCAGTGGTTTACGGGTTGATCGTGCTGACATGGGACCGGTTCGATCTGTCCTATAACCTCGTCTTCATGGCAGCGGGCGGCGTGACGGCCTTGTTGGCGCTGTTCTGCCTGCTGGCTTACCCGCAATTCGATGCGCCAACGCCGCAGACCAAGAAACTGATCCTGCGCAAACGCTATTGGCTGTATTACGCGCTGCAATTCATGGCCGGTGCCCGGCGGCAGATCTTTGTCGTCTTCGCAGGCTTCATGATGGTCGAGAAATTTGGGTTCGAGGTGCATGAGCTGACCAGCCTGTATCTGATCAATCTGGTGATCAACATGGCCGCCGCTCCGATGCTGGGCAAAGCCGTGTCCGTGTTCGGCGAGCGCCGCACGCTGATCTTTGAATATGCCGGTCTGGCCATCGTGTTCGCGGCCTATGGCGGCATCTATTGGTTTGGCTGGGGCGTGGTGCTGGCCGCGATCCTTTACGTGATCGACCACGTGCTGTTCGCGCTGGCATTGGCGCTGAAAACCTATTTCCAGAAAATCGCCGACCCTGCCGATATCGCACCAACCGCAGCCGTGGCGTTCACGATCAACCACATTGCCGCTGTATTCTTGCCTGCGTTGCTGGGTTTGCTGTGGGTGGTCTCGCCCGGCGCGGTGTTTACGCTGGCGGCAGCGATGGCGATGATCTCGCTGGCCTTGTCGTTGCTGATCCCGCGCCATCCCGAGCCGGGCAATGAAACCATCCTGTCAAAATACGCCCCGGCTCCTGCCGAATAAGCCAGCGCTTGACCTTGCCTGCCCGGCGGCCTAGGCGCAGGGGAAACCCAAACAGGAGGCCCCCATGCCCACATTCACTGCGCTGACCACTCTGATGGGCAAGAAAGCCGCCGAAGGCTTGGGCGAAGCAATGGAGCGTCTGGAGCCGGAACCCACCGGCGTTGGTGTGTTCGAGGTCGAGGATGGCTCGGGCCTGTGGGAAGTTGGTGGCTATTTCACCGAAACCCCGGATGAAACCGCGCTGGCCGTTCTGGCCGCCGCATTCGAGGCCAAGCCCTTTGTCGTCTCGGAACTGCCCGAAACCGATTGGGTCGCTCATGTGCGACGCGAACTCGCCCCGGTCGAGGCCGGGCGGTTCTTTGTCTATGGCAGCCACGACGCGGACAAACTGCCCGAAGGCCGCATTCCCCTGCTGATCGAGGCCGCGATGGCTTTTGGCACCGGACACCACGGGACGACGCTGGGGTGCCTCAAGGCGCTGGATCATCTGCTGAATGAGGGGTTCGAGGCGACGAAGGTGGCCGATATCGGCTGCGGCACCGCTGTTCTGGCCATGGCCGCAGCGCGGGTATGGCGGGGTGATATCATCGCCAGCGATATTGACCAGGTGGCCGTCGATGTGGCCGAGGCGAACTTGAAAGCCAATGGCATGGCCGGACAGGTGGAATGCGTCGAGGCGGCAGGGTTCGACCATCCCGACCTGAAAGCGCATGCGCCCTACGATCTGATTTTTGCCAACATCCTGAAAGGCCCTCTAGTTGCGTTGGCACCCGAGATCGGGGCGAATCTGAACACTGGCGGATATGCGATTCTATCTGGAATCCTGAACGAACAGGCCGATGATGTAGTCTCGGTTTATTCTCAAAACGAGTTCAATCTCACTCAAAGATCCCAGATTGGCGAGTGGACGACGCTAATCTTAAGCAAACAGGGCTAAATTCGGGCCATTTACAGGAGTTTTGTAGATTCCTGCCACTTTTTTGGCGCAATCTCTTTTTACCGTTCAAGCATGGATATCGGGGGCGGTTTGTGGAGGCTGCCATGACTGGAAAACAACTGGAATTTGATCAGCGCATTCATCGCCTGAACAAAAAGCACGCAAAACTCAGCCGAGGCTATCGCGCGACGATGCGAAAAGATGGTCTTGTAGTAATGAGGCCGCAGCGTGTTCAGTCGGCTGTGCCGTTCAAAGTTCTTGTGATGGCTTTTTTGGGCTTTATCGCTTTCAAAACTTTCTTGCTTACGAGCTTAGGTTCTGGCGGATATCAGTATCGCGTGGACAGCCTTGCCGAAGGCACTCAGGTCGAAAAAGCTGGTGCGTGGATCATGCAGATTGATCCGCTTTCTTCGTTTCTCTCAACTCAGGTCGCCAAATATTTGCCCTGAGTTTCGTCTGCTCTGACGAAAAACGCCGCGCATAGATGAATGCGCGGCGTTCTTCTTTGCCCCCGAGGGAGAAAGGGGCTTGTGAGTGGTGGGGGTGTGCTAATCCCTACCGGCGGCCTTCTGCCACGACGTCGATGTCGCCCCGGCACAGACCGATATCTTCCAGTTCGCGATCTGTCAGACCGCTCAGCGCATTACGGGTCATGCGGGCGTCATTCCATTCGATAACGGCGCTTACGGCCGATGCAAAAATTCCGCCGATACGGCCAGCAGGGCCGAATGAGCCAGTGGTGGCGCGGGTGGTATCCAGTGCAGCCATATCCTGTTTCCTTCTGGTTAGAGTTCCATGAGTGTCATTCGATTTGACGGGCATTTAGGGATGTCGTTCTGACACTGCAAGTGATGAAAACGCATGTGTCCTATGCGTTTTTTGCAAGTCTCGGAATTTGTGAAAACCCCTTAATACTATGGCCATTTTACGGTCATAAAACATGTCGAAAACAGGCTTTCCGCTGTCGTAAATTGACTGATTTGTCGGTGGCGAAACAAGTCTGTCGTTTTTAGCCCGCCCGTCAATTCGCTTGGAAAATGTTCACGCTTCGTGCTAACCCGTAAGAAAGATCACAAAAACCCGAGCAGGCTGGGGCACAACATGCGAATTTTGGGCATTGATCCGGGGCTACGAACCCTGGGATGGGGCGTCATCGAATCGCATGGCAGCCGCCTGAGCCATGTGGCCAACGGGCTGTGCAAATCGGATGGGGATGATTTGGGCGAGCGGCTGTTGTCTCTGCACAACCAGATTGTCGAGGTGATCGCCGAACACGCCCCCGATCAAGCCGCGATCGAGCAGACTTTCGTGAACAAGGATGGCGCTGGAACGCTGAAACTGGGTCAGGCGCGCGGGGTTGCCCTGCTTACTCTGGCGCAGGCGGGGTTGCCAGTAGGGGAATACGCGCCGAACCGGGTTAAGAAAACGGTGGTAGGTGTCGGGCACGCCGAGAAAGAGCAGGTCTTGCACATGGTAAAGCTGCAGCTGCCCGGGTGTCAGCCCAAAGGCGCGGATGCGGCAGATGCGCTGGCGATTGCGATCTGTCATTCCTACTACGGCACGGCGCCGCAGACGCGGATGAAAGAGGTACGGGTATGATCGGAAAACTCACAGGACGACTGGATTACCGCGCGGCGGATCACGTCCTGATCGACGTGCGCGGGGTTGGGTATATCGTCTATTGCTCGGACCGGACCATGGCGGCGCTGCCGGGTGTGGGTGAGGCGGTCTCGATCTATACCGACATGGTGGTGCGCGAAGACCTGATGCAGTTGTATGGTTTCTTGTCTCTGGTCGAAAAGGAATGGCATCGGCTGCTGTGTTCCGTTCAGGGCGTGGGGGCCAAAGTGTCTTTGGCGATCTTGTCGGCGCTTGGCCCAGATGGCGTCAGCCGCGCGATTGCCTTGGGCGATTGGGGCGCGGTCAAGGCGGCCAAGGGCGTGGGGCCGAAGACGGCGCAGCGCATCGTTCTGGACCTGAAAGACAAAGCGCCGGGTGTGATGGCCATGGGCGGCACCGTGACCGAGGCGATGGATGGCCCTGTGCTGGAAACGGTCGAATTGGTTGAGCCCGCGCCTGCGCCGAAACGCGCGGCGAAATCGGCCTCGAGCAATGCGGCGGCCTCGGCTGGTGCGCTGTCGGCGCTTTCCAATCTGGGGTACGGCCCGTCCGAGGCGGCCTCGGCTGTGGCTGAAGCGGCCGCCAGCCTGCCGGATGCGGGCGAGGCCGAGTTGATCCGGGCGGCGTTGAAACTGCTGGCTCCGAAAGGCTGAATGAATGACTGACGCCGATCCAACCCTGCGCGCTGACCCTTTGCCCGAGGATAACGATCGCGCCCTGCGTCCTCAGGGATTGGATGAGTTCATCGGTCAGGCCGAAGCACGCGCCAACCTACGCATCTTTATCCAATCGGCCCGTCAGCGGGGCGAGGCGATGGACCATACGCTGTTTCATGGCCCTCCGGGCCTTGGCAAGACGACGCTGGCACAGATCATGGCGCGCGAGCTGGGGGTGAATTTCCGCATGACCTCTGGCCCCGTGCTGGCCAAGGCGGGTGATCTGGCGGCGATCCTGACCAATCTGGAATCACGCGACGTGTTGTTCATCGACGAGATTCACCGGCTGAACCCCGCCGTCGAAGAAGTGCTGTACCCGGCGATGGAGGATTTTGAGCTGGATCTGGTGATCGGCGAAGGCCCCGCCGCGCGCACCGTTCGGATTGAGTTACAGCCCTTTACGCTGGTCGGAGCGACCACGCGAATGGGTCTGCTGACCACGCCCTTGCGCGACCGTTTCGGCATTCCGACAAGGCTGCAATTCTACACCGTCGATGAACTGCACGAGATCGTCACCCGTAATGCCCGCAAGCTGGGCGCCCCAGCGGATGACGCTGGCGCGCGTGAAATCGCGCGCCGGTCGCGTGGCACGCCGCGCATCGCGGGGCGGCTGCTGCGTCGGGTGGTGGATTTCGCCATCGTCGAAGGCGACGGGCGGATCACGCAGGAACTGGCCGATGGCGCGCTGACCCGTTTGGGCGTGGACAATCTGGGTCTGGACGGTGCGGATCGGCGCTATCTCAAGCTGATTGCCGAAAATTACGCTGGGGGACCGGTGGGGATCGAAACGCTCTCGGCGGCGCTGTCGGAAAGTCGGGATTCGCTGGAAGAGGTGATTGAGCCATACCTGTTGCAGCAGGGTTTGATCCAACGAACGCCCCGTGGGCGGATGCTGGCGCAAAAGGCGTGGACGCATCTGGGTATGGCCGCGCCCAAGGGGCAAAGCGATCTGTTTGGTTGAAGCCTGAGACCAGAACTTTTATGGGTGCGCCATAGCAGCCACCCAGTGTCGAGGATTGCGTGTGACCCCTGAAGACATACAAACCCTGTTCACCCGCGAAAGCGGAGAGTTTCTGTTCGCCCGCTGGGGACGCCCAATCGTCCCGATCGTTTTTGGGGTGCAGGACGATACGCTCGCCACCGTCAAAGGTGCGTTTGAGGCGGTTGTAACCTTGGCCGGGCACAAGATGGCCGAAACCGACCCCGAGTTGGGCGCAAATTGCATGGTCTTCTTTTTCCGCGACTGGAAGGAGTTGCTGGAGGTTCCCGATCTGGACCGCCTCATCCCCGACCTTGCGCCTTTGGTGGCTCGACTGGTCGCGGCAGATGCCAATCAATACCGCGTTTTTCGGTTCGAAGAGGATGGTGCAATTCGGGCGGCGTTTGTCTTTCTGCGCATGGACAATGAGCTGTCGAAAGTTCCGGCTGAAACTCTGGCGCTTAGCCAGGTGGTACAGACAATACTGCTTTGGTCTGACACCGCTTTTCGGGCGCAATCACCGTTGGCTGTGGCAGGTGAAACAACAGTGTTGCGCCCCGATGTCGCCGCGTTGATCCGGGCCGCTTACGACCCCGTGTTGCCAGGGGCAACGCAGGATTCTGCACATGCTTTACGATTGTTCGCGCGTCTGCAAGCAAGCCACTAGGTCGAACCTCAGGGGATTTTGCTGTGGAACGCTGACAGCAATGCGGTCTCGTCGGTGAAAAAGGCTTCCTCTCCGACCAGATCGGTGACGCCGTACCTGTCCAGTTCCGCGCGCACCTTTGGTGAGACAAGCAAGAACACCAACCGAATGCCCTGTGCGTCCAGCACCCGGTCCATGTCGCGCAACGTAAAACCGGCGGAGAAGTCCACGTCATCTACGGCCGATGCTTCAAGGCAGAACCAGCGTATATCGTTTTGTGGGTCCGACGTGATCGCCCGGATCTCATCTGCAAGCCGTTGCGTGTTGGCATAATACAGGCTGTGGGAAAAACGATAGATCACCAGTCCGGGGTCAAACTGGTTGGGGCGCTCGATGGATTTGGCGCGCCAGCCTTCGCCTGTTTCATTGCGCACGATCACGGTGTTTCTGGGGTGATAGCCGCGTCGCGTATGGTCGATCAGGGATAGGGCCATCGCCAGAATGATCCCTTGTTCGACTCCAACCAGCACCACAACTGCAGCGGTTGCCACTGCGATCCAGAATTCGGACCGTGCCTGGCGATAGATCGCAATCAGACCCTTTACGTCGATCAGTTTGAGTCCGATCAGAAACACGATTGCAGACAGGGCGGCGTTAGGCAGATACGCCAGTGGACCGGTCAGGAACAGAATGACAATAAGCACGATCAGCACGGTGGTCAGCTGCGCAATCTGACTGCGCCCACCCGCGCTTGCGACCATTTCGGTTTTTGTGGGGCTACCGTTAACCACAAAAGTCCCGCTGAACGCAGCGCCAATATTGGCCAGACTCAACCCGATCAAATCAGTGTTTTCGTTGAAGCGCTCTTCATACCGGGCAGCGTACGCGCGCGAGGTTGCTGCGCTTTGTGCCAGGATGACAACAAAGATCGAAATGGCCGTCGGCAGCAATTGTTTGAACAGGTTCCAGCTCCAGTCGACATTTGGAATGGACAAGGAGGGCAAACCGCTGGGAACAGGGCCAAGCACAGCAATTCCTGATGCGCTGAGTTGGAACGCCCAACTGCACAGGATGACGCCGATAATGGCGATCAAAGGCCCCGGAGTTTTGTTCGACAAGCGTTTGCAGCCGACGACGATGACTAAAACAGCAGCGGATACCAGTAGCGTACCGGAACTGATCTGATCAATCTGTTGCACGGCATCTGCCAGCTTTGCGATTGTGCCATGTCCGGAAGTCTCGATCCCCAATAAGCCGGGGAGTTCACCGCACGCGACCTGGATACCGACGCCGGCAAGGAATCCAACAAGCACCGTTCTGGACAGGAAATCCGCAAGAAAACCTAAGCCGATAACTCGGGCAACTATCAGCAATACCCCGGCCATCAACGCCAGGAGTGAGGCAAGGGCCAGATATTCGTTGGATCCCGAAACCGCCATGCCCGCCAGCGCCGAAGCCGTAATTGCCGCCGTCGCTGAATCTGCGCCCACCACCAAATGCCGCGAAGATCCGAAGATTGCGAACAGTGCCATCGGGATGAGGATAGTGTACAGGCCAGTCACGACCGGAGTGCCTGCGATTTTGGTGTATCCCATCACCTCAGGGATCGCGAGGCAGGCAAAAGTCAGCCCTGCCAGAACCTCGGCCGGCAGTCTGGGCAGGTTCAGCGGCAGAATGCCCTGAAAAATCGGTAGCGCCCTGTTTTCTCGGCCTTTACCTGCCACGTTGCCCCCTATGCAATGTCGGTTTCTTGAGTGAGAGTGTATCGGGAGGAGCGTTGGAATACGAGCATCTGTACCTGATCACGAAAATTAACAGGTCTTGGGGATTGCAGGTGGCACGGCGGACATGCATCTGTTTGGAGTGGGGGATGCCCCGTTTGTTCAGAAGTCCTTATGTGGCCGGAATTCAGATCATGACCCAAGATTCAGACGCGTTGAAAAAGCACATTTTCCCGATCCGGGTTTATTATGAAGACACGGATATGGGCGGCGTGGTCTACCACGCGAACTATCTGAAATACATCGAACGTGCCCGGTCGGACTATGTACGCAATATTGGTAACGACCAGAACGCGATGCGGGATGCTGGCATCGTCTGGGTCGTGCGAAAAATCGAAGCTGAATACCTGGCCACAGCCAAATTCGATGATGAACTGCAGATCGAAACCTGGATCACGGCACTTTCGGGTGCCAGATTAACGATGGCACAGCGCGTGTCGCGAGGGGAAATCGAGGTATTCACTGCCTCGGTCACGGCAGTTTGTATGAATGCACAGGGCAAACCGGTGCGTCTTCCGGCAGAGATTCGCGCATTGTTGTAACAATTTCAGCCGCCGGGGTGGTTCTGTTGGCTTTTCACACCCAACTGCGTTAGCGTTCATCAAAACAAGGCCAAAGAAACGGCCGTCAGGCAAAACTAAAGAGCAGGTTCATGGAAGCTGAAACGCTGGCGCTGGCGCAGGAGATCGACTTCTCCATGTGGGGGCTGTATGCCCGCGCGACCTTTATCGTAAAACTGGTGATGCTGATGCTGATCGGTGCGTCGGTTTGGTCTTGGGGTATTATCATTCAGAAAATCATCAACTATCGGGCCGCCCGGCGCGAGGCGCAGGTGTTTGATGAGGCGTTCTGGTCCGGAAACCCCCTGGATGAGTTGTTCGAACAGATTGGCACACAGCCTGACGGCAGTTCGGAAAAGATTTTCGCCTCGGGTATGATCGAGTGGCGTCGCTCGCACCGTACAGATGGCGGGTTGATCGCCGGCGCAACGGCCCGGATCGACCGGTCGATGGATGTGGCCATCGCGAAAGAGGCTGAGACTCTGCAAAAGGGCCTGCCTGTCTTGGCAACGGTAGGTTCGACCGCACCCTTTATCGGCCTGTTCGGAACTGTTTGGGGCATCATGAACGCCTTTATCGAGATTGCCGAACAACAAAACACCAATCTGGCGGTTGTGGCCCCCGGTATCGCCGAGGCTTTGCTGGCGACCGGTCTGGGCCTGTTAGCCGCGATCCCGGCGGTGATTTTCTACAACAAACTCAGCGCCGATAGTGATCGGATCGTGGGTGGCTACGAGGCGTTTGCCGACGAGTTCGCCACCATCCTGTCGCGCCAGTTGGACAGCTAAGATGGGTGCGGCGGTTCAGCAAAGCTCGGGCGGGAATGGGCGCAGACGCGGACGGCGTCGCGGTCGTGCACAGCCCATGGCCGAGATTAACGTGACCCCGTTTGTGGACGTCATGCTGGTGCTGCTGATCATCTTCATGGTGGCCGCACCTTTGTTGACGGTCGGGGTGCCGGTGGATCTGCCCAAGACCGCGGCAAGCGCATTGCCCGGCGACAACGAAGAACCCTTGACCGTGACGCTGACGGCTGATGGGCAAGTGCAGATCCAGACTACTGACATTCAGCGTGAAGAATTGATTGGCAGATTGCGCGCCATCGCGTCCGAGCGCAGCAGTGACCGCGTGTTCTTGCGGGCGGATGGCTCGATCCCTTATGCGCAGGTGATGCAGGTAATGGGTGCGTTGAATGCGGGCGGGTTTTCCAATGTCGGGCTTGTGACTGACACCGGCGGCCCGACGCTTGACGAAGGTGGAGAGTGAGGCGGCACGGTGGATACCGGCACCAAGATCTCGGCTATTGCCCATGTCAGTCTGATCGGATGGGCCTTATTCGGCGGCACGTTCCGGTCCGAACCCTTGCCTATGGCCGTACAGGATGTCTCTGTGATTTCGGCTGAGCAATTTGCGGCAATGACCGCCCAACGGGACGCGCCCGAAGTGGCCACCCCGGCCGCTTTGCAGCAACCCGAAGCTCCGGTCGAAGATGCAACGCCCCCCGCACAGGTCGAAGAAGAGCAGCCGGTGCCAGAGGTATCGGAACCGGCTGAGCCGGAGCCTGATACGGTTCCGGAAGCGGTTGAGCCCCCTCCTGAACCAGTTGTGATAGAACAACCCCCGACGCTTGAGCCTCCCGAGCCGGACGTAGTTGCCTTGCCAACACCGCCGGGACCCGAAGCACAGCCGCGCCCTGCGGACAGGGTTGCGCCCGAGCCCGTCGCGCCGCCTCCGCCCGAGGCCGCACCGGATGATATCGAAACACCCGCTGTGTCTTTGGACGAAGGCGCCGAGGTTCAGCAGGAACAGCAGGATCAAACCGCCCCCGAAGAGGCGACAGATGAGATCGTGACCGAGGCCGAGGAAGCCAAGGAATACGCGCCCCGCAGTTCTCCGCGGCCACAGGTTCGGCCAAACCGACCGACCCCTCCGGCGCAGCCCGAGGTGGCGGAAGCGCCTGAAGCCGAGCCCGAGACGCCTGCACCCCAGCCTGCGGATGAAAGCGCCATCGAGGATGCGTTGGCTGAAGCGTTGGGGCAGGGCAACGAACCCTCGGGCCCGCCACTGACCAGCGGTGAGAAAGATGCGATGCGTTTGGCAGTGTCCAAGTGTTGGAATGTAGGGTCGTTGTCGACTGACGCGTTGCAGACTGTGGTCGTCGTCGGGTTTTCACTCACGCCGGATGGCAATGTGGTGGGCGGCAGCTTGCGCCTGATCGAGAGTTCCGGCGGATCTTCCGGCGCTTCAAGACAGGCCTACGAAGCCGCCCGGCGTGCTATCTTGCGCTGTGGAGCCAGAGGATATGACCTGCCTGCTGACAAGTATGAGCATTGGCAGGATATTGAGATTACATTCAATCCCGAGAGGATGCGGATCAAATGATAAGATTTCTGACCAGCCTGTTGCTTGGCCTGACGCTTTTGACAGCGCCGGTTTATGCCCAGAACGGACCGCTGCGCTTGGAACTGGATCAGGGGATTATCGAACCCTTGCCCTTCGCGGTGCCCAGTTTCGTGCCCGACGGTCCGGCTGCGGCTCAGTACGCGCAGGATATCACGCGGGTTGTCGCAGCGGACCTCACCGGCACCGGGCTGTTCCGCGAAATCTCATCCGATGCGTTTATCAGCCGGGTCAGCAGCTTTGAAGATGCGCTGCAATTTGCCGACTGGAAGGCGATCAATGCCGAGGCACTTGTTACCGGGGCGGTGAATGTTTCGGGCAATCGGCTGACGGTCCGCTTCCGGGTCTGGGACGTTTTTTCCGGGCAGGAGCTTGGTAACGGTCTGCAGTTCGCAGGCACTACAGATGGCTGGCGGCGCATGGCGCATAAGGTGGCCGATCAGGTCTATAGTCGCGTGACGGGTGAGGGCGGTTACTTCGACAGCCGAGTGGCCTTTGTGTCGGAAAGCGGTCCCAAGAATCAGCGGCTTAAACGTCTGGCGATCATGGACTACGATGGTGCAAACGTGCAGTACCTGACCGACAGTGCCGCCATCGTGCTGGCCCCGCGCTTTTCGCCGACGGGGGATCGGTTGCTTTATACCAGCTATGAAACCGGCCAGCCGCGCATCTATGTGCTGGATGTGGACCGTGTCCGCCGCACCGAGCTGAACACGCCCGGCGGCACGATGAGCTTTTCGCCGCGCTTCTCGCCGGATGGACGCTCGATTGTCTATTCGCTGATTCAAGGGGGGAATACCGATCTTTGGAAGATGGATCTGGCCTCGGGGCAAAGCGTGCGTTTGACTAACACGCCGGCGATTGAGACCGCGCCCAGCTATTCGCCAGATGGGTCGCAAATCGTGTTCGAAAGCGACCGCTCGGGCACGCCGCAACTGTATATCATGCCCGCAAATGGGGGTGAGGCGACGCGGATCAGTTTCGGTCAGGGGCGTTATGGCACGCCGGTCTGGTCTCCGCGCGGCGATCTGATCGCGTTTACCAAGCAGAACAAAGGCCGGTTCCATATCGGCGTGATGCGCACCGATGGCAGTGAGGAACGCCTATTGACCTCGTCTTTTCTGGACGAAGGGCCGACATGGTCGCCCAATGGCCGGGTGATCATGTTTACCCGCGAAACCCAAGGGGCGAGCGGTCGGGCGACTTTGTATTCGGTGGATATTTCGGGCCGGAACCTGCGCCCGGTGCGCACGCCGGATGGTGGCAGCGATCCGTCCTGGGGGCCTTTGCAGAATTGATCGCGGGGGCGGTCGGAAAAGTTCACAAGAAACCCGCGCTGTGATACACAGGCGGCAATAAACTGATAAAACAACGAGGCACTTGAAATGAACGTATTGGGCAAAGTGGTAGCAGTGGGCGCGCTTGGCATTCTGGCTGCCTGTACCAGTAACGATCCATCCGATTTGGGCGGGGGCTTTGGCAGTGGCGCGAATGGTGGTGGATTGGCGGCTGGGTCACCAAGTGATCCGCGCTCACCTGCCTATTTCCAGCAGACCGTCGGCGATCGTGTGTTGTTTGCGGTCGATCAATCAACGCTGACACCGCAGGCGCAGACTGTTTTGCAAGGGCAGGCGGATTGGTTGCTGGCAAACCCGGATTTCGTGGCGAACATAGAAGGTCACGCGGATGAACAAGGCACCCGTGAATATAACCTCGCATTGGGCGCACGCCGGGCGAATGCGGCACGGGAATATCTGATCTCGCGCGGGGTGGCAGGCAATCGCTTGACTACGGTCAGCTTTGGCAAAGAACGCCCAATCGAGATTTGCAGCACCGAGGAATGCTATTCCAAGAACCGCCGTGCGGTTACTGTGCTGACCGGGTCAACACTGGGGTAAGGCGATGAAAGTTGCAGGATGGGTTCTGGCGGCGGTTCTGACCACCGCCAGCGTGGCGCAAGCGCAAGATCAGCAGACTCTGGCGGATATTCGGCAAGAACTGACTGTGTTGCATGTGGAAATCCAGCGTCTGAAGCGTGAGTTTTCGACAACGGGCTCTCCGGCACCGAACCTGTCCGGCAGTTCGATATTGGAGCGTGTGGACGCGATCGAGGCCGAGTTGCAGCGCCTGACCCGCCAGACCGAGCAGTTGAACCAGCGGGTGCAGAATATCGTTACCGACGGCACCAACCGCATCGGCGATCTGGAGTTCCGTCTGGTCGAACTGGAAGGCGGTGACCTGAGCGCGCTAGGAGAGACCTCGAGCCTTGGAGGGGACACCGAGATTGCTACCGCGGCCCCGACCTCGCCCAGCGCACCGGTTGCGATTGATCAGGGAGAGCTGGCAATAGGTGAACGGGCGGATTTTGATGCTGCGGCGCAGGCATTGGCTGAAGGTAGTTTCCAAGCAGCGGCTGACCAATTTGCCAATTTTGACGTCTCTTACCCGGGCAGCCCACTGGCGCCTGAAGCCAATCTGAAGCGCGGGCACGCGCTTGAGGGCCTGGGCGACACGCGTGAAGCTGCGCGTGCTTTCCTTGCCAGCTTTACCGGCGACTCCGAGGGCGCATTTGCGCCCGAAGCGTTGTTTGAACTTGGCTCGGCCCTTGGGCGTCTTGGGCAGCGGGATCAGGCGTGCATCACGCTTGGGGAAGTCGGGGTGCGGTTTCCCGCCTCTTCTGCAGCGACTAGCGCAACGCAGGAAATGACCTCGCTGGGCTGTCCTTGAGCGCACTTGCCGACAGGTTACGATCCGAGATTCGTGCAGGTTTGCCTGAACAGTTGCCTTCTCGACTAGGCGTTGCCGTATCGGGCGGAGGCGACTCGCTCGCCTTGTTGCATCTGATGAATGATCTCGCTCATGCCGAAGGTATTGAACTGCGTGCGGCGACAGTAAACCACCATCTGCGCGCGGAAGCAGCGACCGAGGCGCTGTGGGTTTCGGACCACGCAAAGTCTATGGGTGTGTCGCATGACATTCTGGAGTGGCACGGTTGGAAAAAATCGGGAAACCTTCAGGATCAAGCGCGTCGCGCACGGTACGATTTGCTGACGGACTGGGCGCGGCGAAACCAGATCGGTGCGGTTGCTTTGGGTCATACTGCGGATGATCAGGCCGAGACCTTTCTGATGCGTTTGGGTCGCGCGGCAGGTGTTACCGGTCTGTCCGGCATGTCGACTGTTCGCAATCGTGACGGGTTTGTCCTATTGCGTCCGATGCTGAAGATCACCCGGCAGACCCTGCGGGAATACCTGACCGAGATCGGGGTCGAATGGATCGAAGATCCTTCGAATCAGGATCGTCGTTTTGATCGTGTCAAAGCCCGTGATGAGTTGGTCGGGCTTGGTGAAATCGGCATAACGGTCGAGTCTTTGGCACGGGTTGCTGATAATCTTGCACAAGCCCGTGATGCCTTGGATCACTTTACGCAGGAATCCGCTGCCAAGGTGTTGGTTCCGGTGTCCGGTGATGTCTGTTTGGATCGCGAGGGCTTTGATGCTCTGCCCCAAGAGATTCAGCGCCGTTTGTTGATTGGCTGCATCCGATGGATTGCGGGAGGTGACTACCCGCCGCGCCAATCAGCGGTAGATGTCGCCCTTCATGCGATCAAACAGGGAAACGGGGCAACACTAGGGGGCTGTGTTCTTGTTACAAAAGCGCAGAAAACATGGATTTGTCGAGAACTAAACGCGATTTCGTACGAAACATGCGATCCCGACCAGACTTGGGATAAACGCTGGATTCTGTCCGGCCCCTCCGGAAGCGATTTGCAAGTAAAACCACTTGGTGAACATGGCATCGCGCAGGTTTCAGGTTGGCGTGATCTTGGAAAACCACGTGCGGCTTTAGTCGCCTCGCCCGCGATTTGGCACAAAGATGTGTTAATTTCGGCCCCATTGGCCGGTTTTGGCAACGGATGGCGCGCAGAAATCGTGTCGAAATGGCCCGACTTTCACTCTTCGTTTTTATCGCATTGAACCTGCTTGAATCCTCTCTATTTTAAGAAGCAACCCGGCGGACACGCATCCGCCGAAATCTTTTGGGAGATTTTCCTTGGGCAACGCTCGTAACATCGCCTTCTGGGTCGTTCTGTTTTTGCTGATCCTTGCACTGTTCAATTTGTTCAGCGGACCGGGTGGAACGCTTCAGAGCAATGAAAGAACCTATTCCGATTTCGTGGCCGCCGCGCAGAGCGGTGAAGTCAAAAACGTTACGCTGGATGGTGAACAGATTCGCTATACCACGCAAAGCGGCGCAAATTATGTGACCATCAAGCCAGCTGACGCCGAAGTCACAAAACTGCTGATCGATGAAAACATCCCTGTGCAGGCGGTCAAACAGCAGCAGTCGGGTTTCCAGTCCTTCCTGATCACTCTGCTGCCGTTCCTGCTGTTGATCGGCGTCTGGGTCTACTTCATGAACCGGATGCAGGGCGGCGGCAAAGGTGGCGCGATGGGCTTTGGCAAGTCCAAGGCTAAGATGCTGACCGAAAAACATGGCCGCGTGACCTTTGACGACGTGGCCGGTATCGACGAGGCCAAGGAAGAGCTGGAAGAGATCGTAGAGTTCCTGCGCAATCCGCAGAAGTTCAGCCGTCTGGGCGGCAAGATCCCAAAAGGCGCGCTACTGGTGGGTCCTCCGGGCACTGGTAAGACACTTCTGGCCCGTGCGATTGCAGGTGAGGCAGGCGTGCCCTTCTTCACCATCTCAGGCTCGGACTTTGTCGAGATGTTCGTGGGTGTTGGTGCGTCCCGTGTGCGCGACATGTTCGAACAGGCCAAGAAAAACGCACCTTGTATCGTGTTTATCGACGAGATTGACGCCGTGGGCCGCCATCGTGGTGCCGGTTATGGCGGCGGCAATGACGAGCGCGAACAAACGCTCAACCAGTTGCTGGTCGAGATGGACGGGTTCGAGGCCAACGAAGGTGTTATCATTCTGGCGGCTACCAACCGTAAGGACGTGTTGGACCCCGCGCTGCTGCGTCCGGGCCGGTTTGACCGCAACGTGACCGTCGGCAACCCGGACATTAAAGGCCGGGAGAAGATCTTGGGCGTGCATGCGCGCAAGACGCCTCTGGGCCCCGATGTCGATCTGCGCATCATCGCGCGGGGGACACCGGGTTTCTCGGGTGCCGATCTGGCGAACCTGGTGAATGAGGCCGCTCTGATGGCTGCGCGTGTAGGCCGTCGCTTTGTAACCATGGAAGACTTCGAGAACGCCAAAGACAAAGTGATGATGGGGGCCGAGCGCCGCAGCATGGTGCTGACGCAGGACCAGAAGGAAAAGACCGCGTATCACGAGTCCGGCCACGCTGTGGTTGGTTTGGAACTGCCGCTTTGCGATCCGGTCTATAAGGCGACGATCATTCCGCGCGGTGGTGCGTTGGGTATGGTTGTGTCGCTGCCGGAAATGGATCGCCTGAACTATCACCGCGATGAGTGCGAGCAAAAGCTGGCCATGACTATGGCCGGTAAAGCCGCCGAGGTCATCAAGTATGGTGAAGATCACGTCTCGAACGGCCCTGCCGGCGACATCATGCAGGCCAGTCAATTGGCGCGCGCGATGGTGATGCGCTGGGGCATGTCGGACAAGGTTGGCAATATCGACTATGCCGAAGCGCATGAGGGCTATCAGGGCAACACCGCAGGTTTCTCGGTCTCGGCCCATACCAAAGAGCTGATCGAGGAAGAGGTAAAGCGCTTGATCCAGCAAGGGTATGAGCGCGCTCACCAAATCCTGACCGACAAGAACGAGGAATGGGAGCGTCTGGCCCAAGGTCTGCTGGAGTATGAGACCCTGACCGGCGATGAGATCAAGCGCGTCATGAACGGTGACAAGCCAACCGAAGATGATGACGAAAGTGACAAGCCGGACGAAGGCAGCGCACCCAGCGTGACGGCTATCCCAAAGACCAAGGTCAAAAAATCTCCACCCGATGGCGGGATGGAGCCGGAACCGACGGCATAGTTCAAAAACCCGGGCTAAGACCCGGGTTTTTCTTTTCTTTCCCGTGTGCCTGCATTCTAGTGGCGGCTGGAACAGAGCGAAGGAGAGAGAGACGATGCCGGTCTTACGCAAAACGGAATTCACGGCCGAAGTTGTCTGGCTTGGTCAGGTGCCGGCTGGGGCCTCCATCAGGGCCGAGGCCGCGGCCTCATTGTCTCTTGGGTTCGCGTGGGTTGCAGGAGAGCGACACGAGGGGGAAAACCGCGCGTCCTGTGTGCGAATGACAAACATCTATCCGAAGGGCACGGAAATCCGAAATGTGCGGCAGCTCTCGGTGTTGTCCCAAGAGGAAATGCAGGAAACTGCGGCCGAGATGGGGTTGGACACGCTCGATCCGTCCTATCTTGGGGTCAGTATCCTACTGAAGGGTATCCCTGATTTCACCCATGTGCCTCCGTCATCGCGCCTGCAAGGGCCGAATGGAGTAACGATCACGATCGACATGGAGAACCGCCCCTGTGTGATACCGGGACGCGAGGTCGAAGCCGATCTGCCCGGTCACGGTGCCGCTTTCAAGCCTGCCGCGCAGGGAAGGCGCGGTGTGACGGCTTGGGTCGAACGCCCCGGAGTTCTGAGCTTGGGTGATTCCCTGACGTTGTTTGTTCCCGATCAGCGCGCTTGGGCACCTTAAGACACAGGCTTTCCGATGCGAAACGATCAAAGTTACGTGACGCCACCCTGTAAGTGACGCTACGCCGTTTCAAGACATGATTATGTCGGAATCCACATCTATCGCCACGGTACACGACGGTATGGGTTGACCAGCGCCGACGCCCTGCGTCGGTTTTGCACGGCATTCAATCAGGGACCCTGCCCAATGAGCTATAAATCCGACATCGAAATCGCCCGCGAAGCGAATAAGAAGCCGATTCAGGAAATCGGTGCCAAGATCGGCATCGAATCCGCCGATCTGCTGCCCTATGGCCACGACAAGGCGAAGGTCAGCCAGGACTTCATCAACTCGGTTCAAGACCGCGAAGACGGCAAGCTGATCCTTGTCACCGCGATCAACCCGACCCCTGCGGGTGAAGGCAAGACCACCACCACCGTTGGTCTGGGCGACGGTCTGAACCGCATTGGCAAGAACGCGATGATCTGTATCCGCGAAGCCTCGCTAGGCCCGAACTTCGGCATGAAGGGCGGCGCTGCAGGTGGCGGTTACGCACAGGTTGTTCCGATGGAAGAGATGAACCTGCACTTCACTGGTGACTTCCATGCCATCACCTCGGCCCACTCGCTGCTGTCGGCGATGATCGACAACCACATCTATTGGGGCAACGAGTGCGACATCGACATCCGTCGCGTTGCATGGCGTCGTGTGGTTGACATGAACGACCGTGCTCTGCGCCAGATCACCGCCTCGCTGGGCGGCGTGTCGAACGGCTTCCCGCGTGAGGCTGGCTTTGACATCACCGTTGCGTCCGAAGTTATGGCGATCCTGTGCCTGGCCAACGACCTGAAAGACCTGGAGAAGCGTCTGGGCGACATCATCGTTGCTTACCGCCGCGACAAGACCCCGGTTTACTGCCGCGACATCAAGGCCGAAGGCGCAATGACCGTTCTGCTGAAAGACGCAATGCAGCCGAACCTGGTGCAGACACTGGAAAACAACCCGGCCTTCGTCCATGGCGGCCCCTTCGCGAACATCGCGCACGGCTGTAACTCGGTCATCGCGACCAAGACCGCGCTGAAAGTGGCTGACTATGTCGTCACCGAAGCAGGTTTTGGGGCCGACCTGGGTGCCGAGAAGTTCATGAACATCAAGTGCCGCAAGGCGGGCATTGCCCCGTCTGCCGTGGTGCTGGTTGCCACCGTGCGCGCGATGAAGATGAACGGCGGCGTCGCCAAGGCTGACTTGGGCGCAGAAAACGTCGATGCGGTTCAGTCCGGCTGCGCTAACCTGGGTCGCCACATCGAGAACGTGAAATCCTTCGGTGTGCCTGTTGTTGTCGCCATCAACCATTTTGTCACCGACACTGATGCCGAAGTTGATGCGGTCAAGAAATATTGCGCCGATCACGGAGTCGAAGCGGTTCTGTCACGTCACTGGGAACTGGGCTCGGAAGGCTCGGCACCGCTGGCCGAAAAAGTCGTGGAAATCGTTGAAGGTGGCACTGCTAACTTCGCGCCGATCTACCCCGATGACATGCCGCTGTTCGAGAAGGTTGAAACCATCGCCAAGCGCATCTACCGCGCCGATGAGGTTCTGGCCGACAACAAAATCCGTAACCAACTGCGCGAGTGGGAAGACGCGGGCTATGGCAACCTGCCGGTCTGCATGGCGAAAACCCAGTACTCGTTCTCGACCGATCCGACCCTGCGCGGTGCGCCCACCGGCCACTCGGTCCCGGTGCGTGAAGTCCGCCTGTCCGCTGGTGCCGGCTTCATCGTGGTTGTCTGTGGTGAGATCATGACCATGCCCGGTCTGCCCCGCAAACCGGCCGCGGAAACCATCTGCCTTAACGACGCAGGCGAGATCGAGGGCTTGTTCTAAGCCCCCAAATAAGACATCTCGTGGTCCGGGGATATCCCCGGGCCATGAGGAGACGAACATGCCCACTCTGACACCTCCGCAGGACTGTCATTCGATGCAGGAACTGCGGGTTCAGATCGACAAGCTGGACCGCCAACTGATCGAGATGTTGGTGATGCGTGCGGGATATATCGACCGCGCCTCGCAGTTGAAACCTGCCGAGGGGCTGCCCGCCCGCATCCCGGACCGTGTCGAGGAAGTGGTGCAGCGCGTGCGCGCAAGTTCGGACGATCTGGGTATGGACCCGGACCTGGCCGAACGGCTGTGGCGCATATTGATTGATTGGTCGATCGCACGCGAGGAACGTGTGCTCGGCGCCGACTGATCGGGCGTTTCAGGCGCCTGATCCGTTTTTGATAGAAGGGATGACAGGATGGTAGCCGAGGTTATCGACGGTAAAGCTTTTGCGGCGAAAGTGCGCGTGCAGGTGGCGGATCAGGTTGCGAAGCTGAAAGAGCAAAGCGGCATCACGCCCGGTCTGGCCGTAGTTCTGGTTGGTGAAGACCCGGCCAGCCAGGTCTATGTGCGCTCGAAAGGCAAACAGACCGTCGAGGTCGGCATGAACTCGTACGAGCATAAGCTGGATGTCGAGACCTCGGAAGAAGATCTGCTGGCGCTGATCGACAAGCTGAACAACGACCCGGCCGTACACGGTATTCTGGTCCAGCTGCCGCTGCCCAAGCACCTGAATGAAGACCTTGTGATCAACTCGATCGCCCCGGCCAAGGATGTGGACGGCTTCCATATCTCGAACGTGGGTTTGCTGGGGACGGGCCAGAAATCGATGGTGCCCTGCACCCCGCTGGGCTGCCTGATGATGCTGCGTGACTACCACGGGTCCCTGTCGGGGATGGACGCGGTGGTTATTGGTCGTTCGAATATCGTGGGCAAGCCGATGGCGCAGCTGCTGCTGGGTGACAGCTGTACCGTGACCATCGCGCATTCGCGCACCAAGGACTTGCCAGACGTTGTGCGCCGGGCCGACATCGTCGTCGCCGCCGTTGGCCGCCCCGAAATGGTGCCGGGCGACTGGATCAAAGAAGGCGCAACCGTAATCGACGTAGGCATCAACCGGATCGAGCGTGACGGCAAGAACAAGCTGGTCGGTGACGTGGACTATGCCAGCGCGGCCGAGCGTGCAGGCGCAATCACCCCGGTTCCGGGCGGTGTCGGTCCGATGACTATCGCCTGCCTGCTGGCCAACACCCTGACCGCCTGCTGCCGTGCAAACAGCCTGCCGGAACCTGAAGGGCTGACGGTCTAGCGCGTACGATCCGCGCGAACCAAAGAATACGACGGGCCGGGAGTGGAAACACTTACCGGCCCGATTGTTTCACGGAACAATCAACGAAACTTAATCTGGCAGGGTTTGAATATGGCGAGAACGATGATAAACCTATGATCTCAGCGAGTTAGACGTTTCAGTGTCATGCTCGACTGGAAACAGGAGAGAGTATCTGAGCTGTCATGCCGAATAAACTAAGCTCATTGGTTGCCGAGTTTACGATGCGCCGGGTGGTTGCCGGTGCGATTTTCCTGCCCTTAATGGCCATTGCATTTCAACCGTTCCAGAATATGGATCTGAGCTTTTCCTTGCGCTTGATATTTTGGACCGGGGTCACAGCCTTGGCTTTGGGGGTGACATGGGCGGCGCGACAACTGCTGAAGAAATGGTTCGCTGAAACCTCTTTCACGGGGTGGGATCTTGCTTTTACGTTTGTTGCTTTTGCGCTGTTCGTTCCTTCGCTGTGGTTGATGACCTTGCTTGTCTTCTCGGCTGGTGGGCAGCAGGCACCAGATGTTCTGTCAGTGGTATCTTACGGAGCTTTGTTTACGACCGGGTTGTTGATCATCCGGCGGGCTCCGGTTCAGCCTCCTACGGATCATGACATCAACCGCTTTGCGCCACGACTTTACAGACGATTGCCGCAAGAGTTCACGGGGCAGGTTCTGCGTTTGGCAGTCCGGGATCATTCCGTTGACGTCGTCACAACCGAGGGACTTTTCACCATCCGATCAAGGTTTACCGATGCCATTGCCGAGATGGAGCCCGAGCGTGGGCATTGCACCCACCGCTCGCACTGGGTGGTCGACGCTGCTGTGACCGGGATTGAAAAGAGTCACGGAAAAACTTTTCTACGCCTGACAAATGGCGAACTGGTCCCAGTCAGTCGCAAGTACAAACCCATACTTGAAAAAGACGGCGTGATCTAAACGCCTCAGCGAGGCATCGGGATCATCTGCGGGGATTGGCCCGTTAGAATCGCCATAGCGCGGTCGCTCATTAGTCCTTTTAGCGCCTCGTCAGAGCTGTATAGACCGCCGGTGTATGTACCATACGCGGGCAACAGTAGGCGCGTTTCGTCGACCAGAAACGCAGCACGCGTGATTGTTCGTCCGCGCAGCCGGAACCGAGCCTTGGGATGGTAGTGACCTGAAACCTCTGCTTGACCGTCCGGTAGGGCTATGTGTCGGAACACAAGCGATCGCAGCTTGTGCTCAGCCAGATGGGTGCCACCCAATTCGACCGGGCCGGGGTCGTGGTTGCCTTCGATCCAAATCCAGGTCCGACCGGCTTGCAACGCCGCGAGTTGCAGCTTTTCCCGATTTCCAAGGGCCGAGGCCACATCTAGGTCGTCAAAGCTGTCACCAAGGCAAATCACTGTGGTTGCTTTGGTGTATTCCATATCGTTTGCTAACCGCACCAGCGTGTCCAGCGTGTCGTAGGGCGGTAGTGAAGCGCCTCCTCGCCGTGCGATGCGTTCTGCCTTTCCCAGATGCAAATCCGAAACGCATAGAAGGCTTTCTTCCGGCCACCACAAAGCCCCGGTTCCAAGTGCGCGCAGGTCATGACCGGCGAAGGAAAACGACAATTCGTTCATGGTACGTTCTTTGCTTGTTTACGCGCCCGAGGCAAGTGATTCCAAGCCCGCCTCTTGCAGCAAACGCGCGCTCTCTTCGGCCAGCAGGCGCTCTTCGGCTGATCCTTTGACTGGGACCTTTCCAACCTCAAGAAACAGCGGTGCCGCAAGGGGTGACACCCGGTTCAGCCGTTTCAAGTCGATCTGGTCGCCGATTCGCGCAATCATGGCTTCGATCCGCCCGAAGTCGACCAGGCCTCGCATGGCTTCTTCACGGGTAATTTGCATCAGCAGGTGATCGGGGTCGTATTTCAGCAATGTGTCGTACAAAATATCCGAAGAAAACGTTGCCTGACGACCGCTTCTGCGTTGTCCGCCCGTGTTGCGTTCGATTAGCCCTGCAATAGTGGCTGAGGCCCGGAAGGTTCGCTTCATAACGGCGTTCCCGGCCAACCAAGTTTCAAGCCCATTGCGCAGTGCCTCTAGTTGAAACAGTGGGCGGGGGTCCGTTACGGCATCCAACCCCCAAATCAACGTTGCGTAGTCGGTCGCGACAAAGCCCAAGGGGGCAAGGCCGGTTTCTTCCATCCGTTTTGTCAGCAACAAGCCCAGTGTTTGCTGCGCGTTGCGACCCGCAAAACCGTAGACGCAGAGGTGTTCGCGCCCATTATCGGGAAAGCTTTCGATTAGCAGCCTGTCGCGGTTGGGCAGGCGCGAGACCTGCCGCTGGAGCGTCAGCCACTCGGCCGTATGCGCGGGCAGTTGCGGCCAGCCAGGTTGCGCGAACATGCGCAGAATACGATCGCTCAACTGGGTTGAGGTGGCAAATTTGGTGCCCGAGAAGGTGGCGATCTTGGGCTTTTTGTCCGCGCGGCGGCTGACCTCGACCGTCATCTCGCGCAGCCCCTCATAGCGCACGATCTGACCGCCGATCAGGAAGGTATCGCCGGGGGTCAGCGAGGCGGCAAAGGCCTCTTCGACCTCGCCCAGTGGCCTGCCGCCCCGACTGCGTTTCAGGCGCACTTTCAGCGTATCGGTGTCCTGAATGGTGCCAAGGTTCATGCGGATACGCTGCGCGGCACGGGGATCACGCAGTTGCCATAGACCGTCAGGGCGCTGTTGCAGCCGCTGCCAGCGGTCATAGGCGCGCAGGGCGTAGCCGCCGGTGGCGCAAAACTCCAGACAATCATCGAACTGCATGCGGCTGAGATCGGCAAAAGGCCCGGCGGTTGTCATTTCGGAATAGAGCGTATCCGCATCAAACGGCCCCGCCGCCGCCGCGATCAGGATATGTTGGCACAGCACGTCACGGGGGCCTGCGCCGCGTGGCTCTCCGTCCAGATCATGCGCGCGGGCGGCCTCAAGCGCTGCGACGCATTCTACCACCTCGAACCGGTTGGCCGGCACCAGTAGGGCCTTGGAGGGCGCGTTGTATCGGTGATTGGCCCGCCCGATCCGCTGGACCAGCCGTTTGACGTTCTTCGGCGCACCGATCTGGATCACAAGGTCCACGTCGCCCCAATCGATGCCCAGATCAAGGCTGCCGGTGCAGACGATGGCGCGCAGATCGCCGCGTACCATGGCGGCCTCGACCCGCTCGCGCTGTTGCCGGTCAAGGCTGCCGTGATGGATACCGATGGGCAACGCATCGTCATTAGCCAGCCAGAGATTGTGAAAGAATATCTCGGCTTGCGCGCGGGTGTTGTGAAAGATCAGCGTGGTCTTGTGCTGTTTGATCTGCTCCAGCACAGCGGGGATGGCATAGGCGGCACCGCCCCCGGCCCAAGGCGGCAGCTCCTGCGTTTCCAGCATCCGAATGTCGGGGTCCGGACCTGGATCGGCCTGCACGATCTGGCAGGGGTCAGGGTGGCGTGCCAGAAAGCGCGCGATGGCCTGCGGGTCTTCGACCGTGGCCGACAGACCCACCCGGCGCAGATCAGGGCACAATGATTGCAAACGCGCAAGCGCCAGCATCAACTGATCACCGCGCTTGCTTTCGGCCAGCGCGTGAATTTCGTCGATGATCACCCGCTGCACCCCCGCAAACATGCGCGGCGCGTCCTCATACGAGGTCAGCAGAGCAAGACTTTCCGGCGTCGTCAGCAAGATATGCGGCGGGTCCACGCGCTGACGTTTCTTCTGCGTAGCCGAGGTGTCGCCAGTGCGGTCCTCGATCCGGATGGGCAGGCCCATTTCGTCAGCAGGGCCGCGCAGGTTGCGGCGGATATCGGCGGCCAGCGCTTTTAGGGGCGAGACATAGATCGTGTGCAGACCGCTATGCGCGCCATCGGCCAACTGCGCCAGAGTCGGCAGAAATCCGGCCATGGTCTTACCCCCACCCGTCGGCGCAATCAGCAGCGTTGCCGAATCGGCAGCCCGGTCGAACATCTGTTGCTGATGAGGGTGGATCGACCAACCTTTGGCGGTGAACCAGTCGGTGATCCGGGTGGGAATCTGCGTCATGGGCGCAGACTACCTGCCCGGCATCGAAATGACAGTGGCTTAGTGAACGATCTTTTCTTCGCGCACGAACATGTTGGCCCAGGCGCGGTCGATCAGGTCGGGGCTCATCTGGTAGGGGATGCCTTCGAATTCGCAGATCGAGATCATCTGGTCGATCAGGAAGATCGGCTGATAGTTCGCATAGATATTGTTAATGGTCGGATACTTGACCTTCAGCAGATGCACCAGCGCGGCCTCATCCAGCGGCATCCCGCGTTTGCGGGCGACCATTGCAAAGATTTTCAGGAAGTTTTCCTGGTTCGGCCCGTCGATCTTGATCTTGAAGAAAATCCGACGCAGGGCCGCTTGGTCGAAGATTTCATTCGGGTGGAAGTTGGTCGAGAAGATGACCAGCGTGTCAAAAGGCACCTCGAATTTCTCACCTGACTGCAAACCGAGGATATCCTTGCTTTCTTCCAGCGGAACGATCCAGCGGTTGATCAGTGCCTGCGGAGGCTCGGCCTGACGTCCAAGGTCGTCCACGATAAAGATGCCGCCCGTCGATTTAAGCTGCAGTGGGGCCTGATAGGTCCGCGCAGTGGGGTTGTAGACCAAGTCCAGCATGCTGAGCGACAGTTCACCACCGGTCACAACGGTGGGGCGCTCGCATTGTACATAGCGTGAATCGAACCGTTTGCGGCGGCGTAGGCTGTTGGGGTCGTCGGCCTCTTGCTCGATGGCTGTGTGAACGATCGGATCATAAACGGTGATCACCTGACCGGCATATTCAATTGCGCGCGGGACATAGACATTGTCGCCAAGCGCGTCACGAATACCGTTTGAGATGGACGACTTACCGTTGCCCGGAGGACCATACATCAGGATCGAACGGCCTGCGCTTACTGCAGGTCCAAGGTGATCCAAAAGACTGTCGGGCAGAACCAGATGCCCCATTGCCCCGGTTAGCTGGTCGCGGGTGACCTGAATGTTTCGGATGGATTGGCGTTTGACCTGTTCGCGGTAGACATCCAGTGGAACCGGCATGGCACCGAAATATTCCGACTGGCTGAGCGCGTCCAGTGCACGGGCTTTACCTGCATCTGTCAACTGATAGCCCATCTCGTTGCCGCTGTTGGCGTTCAGGGTACCTGTCGCCTCGATCAGTTTCTGTTCGCGCGAGATATCGATCAGTTCTTGAGTCACCGAGCCCGGAAGGCAGATCGCTTCCGCCACTTCCGAGACCGTATCAACGTTCTTGCGAAAAATGGTTTTCAACAAAATGTCCCGCATCATCACGATGGGCAATTGCATTTCGCCCAAGCCTTTGGGGGCAGGGGGGGCCATTACCGAGGTCGTCTGCATATTCATGAGGGGTGCTCATCCATCCAGTATTCACGCCATTGGCCCACTCGGGCCGCTTGCGAAAAATCTGGTCCCGCTTTGTGGCATCACCAAGGCGGGGACAAGGCGGAGTAATGATAGTTTACGAGCCGTAAACAGTCCCAAGGATCAGGTAGATGGCGAGGCTGCCGCCAAGTGCAAATCCCATGGGAAACTGTTTGTCGCGGGACCAACTTTCCCAATTAGGTGCGATAGCGCGCAAAGCAGTGTTTTTGGCCAGCCTGTGCGTTACAAACGCTGCGAGCGTTGTGGACATTAGAATGAACATCATCGTCACATAGTCGCCGCCCCAAACGAACGCGGAAGCAGCCGCAATAAATTTGGCGTCGCCCGCTCCCATGACCCCGGCGGCGTTGGCAAGAATGCCTATTACTAAAGCGACAAGAATGTGCAGCAACTGCCAAAGGTAGGGCGGAAGCGTTACCGCAAAGGGGCCGATCCAGCCTTCGGACCAATCGGTCGTCCATGGCGGGATGACGATCAGACCGACAAAGGCAAATACTCCGGCCAAGGCAATAACCGCGTGGTTCTTGATCAACATGTCGCGCATATCGGTGAACGCGACATAAAAGCAGATCGGCAGAACGAAAGGCAAGAACCACCCCGCCGCGGCTGCCGGAATTTGCATCAACTTAGGCTTCCTCGAGCGCGCGCAACGAGCGGACGGCTTCTTCGAAATGTTGCGGATGCGTGGCAATCGCTTCGCGGAACAGGTTCTTTGCAGTTGTTACATCGCCCTGTTTGACCGCGGAAATGCCCATAGTATTCAACAGCATGGCCCGTTCGGCCTGTGTCAGCGGCACGACCGGCATGCTGTAATTGCCTTGCGCCGCGCGGGCAAGAACTAGGTTGTTTTTGGCTGTGAACAGAGACTTGTCCTGTCGAATGGCTTCAGCGAACAAGCGCTCGGCTTCTTCATATTGACCGCGTGTCAGTTTGGAATAGCCCCAGTTGTTCATCACGCCGCCAGGCCGCGTGGTCAGGCCAATCGCCGTTTCATAGAATTGATCCGCCCGTTTCCAGTCCTGGTTTGAGTCGGCGACAACAGCCTCCAACCGATACCTTTTGAAGGTCTCGAAAGTCGGCGGAACGGAATCCAGTACTTTTTTCGCCTCGGTCCAGTTTCCTGCGCGAACCAGTGCGTCGGCATATTCGACCCGATCAACACTGGCCGAGCCCTTCATGGTGGTCACTTTTTTCCAGGCGGCTGCTGCCTCGGTGGTGCGCTTTGCCCGCGCCAACGAAATCGCCAGCCCTCTTTGCAGGTCAATGCGACCGGGATTCTTGGCTGCAGCACCCTGAAAATAGGTGACGGCCTCATTAGGATCGGCTGCTGTTAGCAACACTTCGTTCAGGTTGGTTTCGTCGATAACGTTCACTTCCTGAAACGTCTTTTCGACCTTTTCTTCCTCGGTTTCTTTCGCGCAGGCGGACAGGATCAGCCCGCACGTCACCAATGACATAATCAAGAATTGTTGGCGCATTTTTGCGTCCCTTACTGCTCTTGCCTGTTTTCCTGAAGCTTGCGAAGCTTGAATTGCCCGTCGCCTTGTTGCTCCAGCGTGTATTCTTGTTCTTCGACGTCAGTATTATCAGAATTTTCCATTTTTGCGAGTGCTAAGCGCAGATTGTCCCGAATTGCGTCACTTTCGCCATTGTCTAACGCAAAAGCCCGTCGAAACACCTGAGCCGCCTCTGGATACTCGCCTTTCTCCATCAGAATGACGCCCAGATTGTTCCATGCAACCGGCCAGTCGGGTTCCTCGGAAACGGCGCGACGCAGCAGAGTTTCGGCGGGCTTCAACTGGCGCAATCCCAGGTTGGCAGTGCCCATGGCAGCCATGATTTCGGCGGTCATGCCCTGGTTCAGCGCGGCGCGGGCAAAGGAATCCAGTGCCAAGTCATACTCACCGGCCCGCAGCAGTCGGTTCCCGACCACCAAAGGATCCTGACCTTGGCCTTGTGGATCAATGCCCGGAGCATCCAAATCACCAGGCAGGTTTTCTGTGCAAGAGGCCACCATGGCACATACCATGGCGGCCCCGATCACGTGGCGAATCCTTGGCCGGACACACCTGAGTGTTGAAATCATAAGGCTATCAGCCCCCTGGATTACCGCCTGCAAACTCTGCGATACCTTTTGCCGAAGGTCCAACCAGAATGACCAGCAACGGCGGCACCGTCAGCATCATTGTGGCAAGTGTCATTTTCGTTGGCAACTTGTTAGCAGCTTCTTCTGCACGCATCACGCGTTTGTCACGCATTTCGCCGGCATAAACACGTAGAGCTTCGGCAATCGAAGTACCGAATGTGGCCGATTGGATCATAACGGTCACGAATGAACTGACGTCCTGAACGCCGCAACGTGTTCCGAAATCCCGAAGAACAGTGTCCTTGTCCTTACCAGCTTTCATTTCGTGGGCTACAACCTCGAATTCCTGCGCAATGTCGGGATAGGAAGCCTTCATCTCAGCCGCGACGCGCACGATAGCCTGATCCAAAGACTGGCCTGCCTCAACACAGACAAGCATCAGGTCAAGGGTATCAGGAAAACCGGCGACAATGGCTTCTTCGCGTTCTGCTACACGGCGGGTGATCCAATACCGTGGAAGGAAGTATAAGGCGATGGCGGGGAAACCAATGCGGATCGCCATTTGTTGGCCGGTAAACTCGTTGTCCCCAGCCAAAACGGTCACCAACATCACGCCGATCGCTATACCGACCATCCCCAAAGCAAACTGGGCGAAGTGAAAGAACCGTACCGCGTCCTTAGAGTGATATCCCGCCTGCCGCAGTTTAAGCTGCATCGCTGACAGCTCTTCCTGGTTCTGCGGTTCCAGGAACGTAGAAAACTTTTCAAGCTGTTCGTTGCGGCCGGCGTTGCGCAGGCGATCCTGCTTGCCCTTTTTCGTTTTCTTCGGAGCTGCCGTTGAACGCTGTAGCTTTTTCAACGGATCTTCTGGTTGGTTCATCATCAAAGGAACCGCGACCAGGATCATGATCAGGCCGAGGACACCGACGACAATAAGCGGACCGAACTGTCCAAGGCTTTCAGTCAGTAAGGTGTTGATTCGGTTCAAAAATTCCATGGTACTGCCCTCAGACCTTAATGTTTGTCAAAATGCGCATGACGATCAGGTTCAACGTCAGCATGATGCCGACAAAGAAGCAGGCCGGAATGAACCACGGATGGTCAATCACCTCGTCATAATAACCGGGGTCTTTCACAAGGATGAAGACAAGACAGAAGACAGGGAAACCTGACAGGAACTTGCCCGACCATTTGGCCTCGGCGGTGATGGCCTTGACCCTTCTGAACAGGCGGAAACGAGCGCGGATCACCTGTGCCAGACCGGCCAGAATTTCCGCCAGGTTACCACCGGATTGCTGTTGGATGCCGACCGCAACAGACAAGAAGCGAAGGTCCTGCATGTCCAGCCGCTGCGCCAGGTCTTTCAGCGCTTCGCCGACGTCACGGCCATAGGCGCACTCATCTGCGATGACGCCAAACTCGGTTGCCAGGGGATCTTGGACTTCATTTGCAACAATCTGGATCGAGGATACAAACGGATTGCCCACCCGCAAAGAACGAACCATCAGCTCTACTGCGTCGGGCAGTTGTTCCTCTAGCAAAGCCATCCTTTTCGAAGCTTTATGATTGACCCAAGCATAAACGCCACCGACACCGATAGCGATCGAGATGGCTATCCTCAGAAATGTTGCAGTGGCGGTGCCGATGCTGAGCCCGACAAAGGCGAAAGCAGAAACCAGCACCATTATCATGATCAATTGGCGCGGCGAGAACGCAATCGCAGCCTTCTGCGCCTTATCCGCGAGCAGTGAATAAAGCGGGATGGACTGCGTTTGCATGTGCTGCTGCATCTCTTTACGCAGCTGCTCAAGCACTTGTTCTCGGCCGACGCCCTTGTCCAACATGTCCAAACGCCGGTTTACGCGGCTGTTCAGGCTGATGGATTTGCCGAATGCGACCAGATAAATACCTTCGACCAGAGCCAGAACGGCGACGAAGATCACGACATATATGAGAGCCTCAATAGGCAGTTGCATCTCAGGTTCTCCTTACATCGTAGTTGGTTCATAGATGGCGGCGGGCAGGTCAAAGCCCCACAACCGGAAGCGTTCGGAATAGTGGCTGCGTACGCCGGTGGCCGTGAAATGGCCTATAATCTTGTTGTCGGGTGTAAGTCCAACACGCTGAAATCTAAAGATTTCTTGCATTGAGATAACATCACCTTCCATGCCCGTGATCTCGGTGATCGAGGTCATTCGGCGTGAACCATCCTGCAAACGGCTGGCCTGTACAATCAGGTTCACAGCGCTTGAGATCTGGCTGCGGACCGCTTTGATCGGCATTTCGATACCTGCCATTGCGATCATGTTTTCCAAACGCGAAATGCCATCTCGGGCCGAGTTGGCGTGGATTGTCGTCATCGAACCATCGTGGCCAGTGTTCATGGCCTGCAACATGTCGATCACCTCGGCGCCACGCGTCTCACCCACGATGATGCGGTCGGGACGCATACGCAGGGCGTTCTTCAGACAGTCGCGCGGGCTGACTTCGCCTTTGCCTTCTACGTTTGGTGGACGGCTTTCCATCCGGCCTACATGGGTCTGTTGCAACTGAAGTTCCGCCGTATCCTCGATGGTCAGGATGCGTTCGGCATCGTCGATAAAGCTGGACAGAGCGTTCAGCGTGGTCGTTTTACCAGAACCCGTACCACCCGAAACGATCACGTTCAGGCGTGTCGACACCGCAGCTTGCAAATAGGCGGCCATTTCTTCGGTGAACGCACCAAAATTGACCAGGTCGTCGATGCCCAGTTTGTCCTTTTTGAACTTACGAATGGACACCAACGAGCCATCAACCGCAATCGGCGGCACCATGGCGTTGAAACGCGACCCATCTGCCAAGCGGGCGTCAACATAAGGGTTGGATTCATCAACACGGCGACCCACAGCGGATACGATCTTGTCGATGATCCGCATCAGGTGCTTTTCGTCCTTGAAGGTGATGTCGCTGATTTCCAGCTTACCGGCACGCTCCACAAAAATCTGCTGCGGACCGTTCACCAAGATATCGTTGACCGTGTCGTCTTGCAGCAAGGTCTCAAGCGGGCCAAGACCGGTAACTTCGTCATAAAGCTCTTTGTTCAGTTGGAAACGATCGTCCCGATTCAGAACAATGTTCTTGGTCTCAAGGACTTCACTCGCAATGGCACTGATTTCTGAGCGAAGGTCGGATTCGTTGGCGTTTTCCAGTGCAGCAAGGTTCAGGTTTTCAAGTAGTTCACGGTGCAACTCGATCTTGATCTCGCTCAACCGCTCTTTGCGCTTGCGCTCGCGATCGGATGCTGTCGGTTCAGCGGCCTTTTTTGCCACAGGCTTGCGGATCATCGCGTTTGCTGTGGGTGCCTGTGGGGCTGCAGAGGTGGGCGTTGTCGCCTTGACCTCGGCCTGAACAGGCTGCGCTTCGGGCTGTTTTTTGTATCTTGAAAACACGGCGGTTCCCCTTTCGGACCTGTCTTACGCAGCTTCTGCGTCGCTGCTGCCAAGGCTGTGGAGCGATTTTGCCAGCTTTGCGATTTCACGGCGCAGTGGGTTTTTGGCGGCTGAACTTGCCAGCGGTAAACCATGGTCACCGCTTTGCATGACGGGTTTTCCCCCGTCCGGCAGTTGCAGGTCGATGGATATTCCAAGGCTTTCACCCATCCGCTTGACGCGGCTTTTCCCGTTCAGATCGGTAAACTTCGGAGCTCGGTTCAACGCGAAACGCAGTTTGTTGAACGGTAGCTCTTCCGCCTGAAGAGCGCGCTTCAGACGCAGGGCGTTTTGGGCCGAGCGCATGTCGAGTTCGATGACTGCAAAATACACATGGGCCGCTTGCAGGATGGTCTCAGACCATTGCACCAAAGTCGACGGCATATCGACAATCACGTAGTCAAAATGCTTGCGCGCAGTGTCAATAACGCGCTGGATATCTTCCGGAGTGATCAGATCCAACGGCACCATATCAGACGGCGCGGTCAGAACCTCCATCTTGTCCTCGTAGGACTGCAGCGCCTGAGAGAACATGTCGTCATCCATGGACGCCGTGTCAGACAGCATTTCGAACACTGTTTCTCGGCGCGGTAGATCCAGGTAAGTCGAGACCGTGCCAAACTGAAGATCCAGGTCGATCAGGCATACCTTGGGAGAAGTCTTGTCCGACGTGGTCGCAAGTTCCCAAGCCAGGTTCACGGCCATGGTGGTAGATCCGACTCCACCGGCCAATCCGTGAACCACAAACAAGGCACCTTCCTTTGATGCCCCTTGGGGCAGAGACACGGCCGTTTCCTGTGTCACAACCGCGGGATCAGATTTGTTCATACGCGCAATGGCTTCCTGCAACTCACCTTCCGGAAGCGGGTAGGGGACGAATTCATCAGCGCCTTTCCGCAAGAGTTGGTGCAACGCAGCAGGAGTCACGTCCTCGGCGATCAGGACCACTTTGATCCTCTTTTCCTTCGCGCGAGAGATGATTTCACCCATCATGGTCAGGTCATCTTCGTCCTCACCATCAATAGCTAGGGCCACGAATTCTAAACTGTCGGCTTCAGGCTGGCCGAAAAACGCAAGAGCTTCTGCAAATCCCAGATCGCCCCAACGCTCACCCAGTGCCGCTTCCATGTCTTCAATCAGCAGATCAAAGTTCTGGACGTCACGACTGATCGTGCAGGCCAGAATGGCGTTGTTGTCTTCGTTTGTCGTGGCGTTCGTCATTAACAAAATCCTCGTCCAGAGGGCAGCAAACCGCGACGAACCGTTCAGGTTTGCCTCGGCGAGCTGATGCCCGGTTGCGGCTTTTTTTGCCGCACTACACCCAATTGTTGAGAATTTGGCTTGGAACTTAGGCGAGAATGGGGCGCAAAAGAACCAATTGTTGGGAATTGGGCGACGATGTCGCCCAATTCGCGTTATTATTACTCAGATGCCTCGGCGGCGTCTGTGTCTACGATGAAGCTCTCGGTTGTCGCGCTTTCAACGTATTCGCGGTAGATGACTTCTGCGTACTTGCCGTCAAGCAACTGAGGTTTGCGATCTACAAAGCCAGACACTTCTGTAATCGTACGGCGGTTGCGTCGATCCCTGTTCGGCGTGTCGATCAGAGGCTGCGTTTTACCGAAGGAAACAACAGCTTCTAGCCGTGACCGCGAAATACCTTGCCGTGTCAGGAACGCGACCGCTGCATTGGCGCGACGCTGGCCTAGGCTTTGGTTATACGACTGAGAGCCGACTCGGTCCGTATGGCCGTACACGCGGAAGCGCGCTTCGGGGAACTGCTTGATCCAATCGGCTTGCCGTAACAGTACACGCTGTGCGTTTGCATCAAGCTGTGCGCTGTCGAACGCAAAGTTGATCTGCGTTGGCACTTCCGCCGCGAACCTGCGACCCAGGATCTGAGCATAGGTGAGTTCACCTGTCAGAACCTGCTGGTTGTTCAGAGTTGCGTTTCCGAAGGCACCTTGGTCGATTTCATATCCGGCCTCACGCGTACAAGCGGCGACAGCGACCGAAAGACCCAGTGCTATAATCCACTTCTGCATTGGTCCTATCCTCCTAATCATTCCAGGATGTAGCCGTAGGAGCTACCAAAATCCTGTTTGGCGACTTCAGACGCACCACCTGATCCTAAACGTTCGGTGCGTGCTGTCTTGCCGTTGATGAACAGATCAAACTCGCTTGGGGGCTTGACCCGGTCGGTCGGCAGAGCCAGCGCTTCACCACGTGTGGGCGAGACCAGATGCGCGGTGACGATCACGACGAGTTCCGTTTGCTGGCGCTGGTATTCAGCACTGCGGAACAGCGCACCCAGTACGGGAACATCGCCGAGCCACGGAACCTGATTGTTCAAGTCGCTGAAGTCATCCTGAATAAGCCCCGCAATCGCAAAGCTCTCACCATCCCGCAGCTCAACCGTGGTTCTGGTCCGACGGGTGATAAAGGACGGTACGTTGTTACCCGCAATCGTGAAGTCCGAGCTGTTGTCGATTGCCGACACTGACGTACCCATTTCCAGGTTGATCAAGTCGCCGTCCACAACGCGCGGAACAAACAGGATCTGAACACCAAATGCGCGGTATTCAATCGCGATGTTGCCGTCATCCGCGGGAACCGGGATCGGAACTTCGCCACCAGCAAGGAATTCTGCTTCCTGACCCGACAGCGCGGACAGGTTCGGTTCCGCAAGGCTACGCGCCAAACCTTTAGCTTCGAGCGCTTCCAGCAACAAGCGAACCTGTGTGGACCCTGCGCCAAAACCGAACAGGATCGCACCTGTGTTGGTTTGTTGCAGAGGAATGTTATTATTCAACGCGTTAGCCAAAGCACCGGCAGAGTTAAGTGTGTTGAAACCCCCGGTTACGTCGCTTCCTCCAAAGCCCAGCGACGCCGTCAGGCTTTTTGCCACTGATCGGCTCATTTCGGCAAAGCGCACTTTCAGCATGACTTGCTGGACGCCGCCGACCGACATCAGGTTGGAAACACGCTCGGGCGCGTAGCGCTCGGCCAGTTCCAATGCCCGCGCCAGTTTGGCTGAGCTAGAGATGGTGCCCGACAGTACAATACCGTCATTTGCGGTCCGCACTTCGATCGGCTCATTCGGCAGGATCTGCCGCAGCCGCTCTTTGAATTCGGATACATCCGGGGAAACCCGAACGCGCACGTTGGCCAGCAAATTGCCAGCACCGTCGAACAATGTCAGAGTGGTCAGACCGGGCGCCTTGCCCAATACATAAATGGTACGGTCCGAAAGCGACGAAATATCAGCGATTCCCGCGTTGGCAATGCTGAGTTCGGCAAACGGTTCCTCACTCTCAACAACAATTGCGCGGTTCATCGGGACGTCCAGCGTTTCCGCTGTGCCCTTCTTTACCACACGAAGATTTTGAGCCCAGGCGGCATCGCCGACGGAACTCATTACAAGCGCCAACCCCAGAAGGGTTGCGCTAATCCAAGAATGTATTTTCATGTGACCTGCCTCTCCGATCACGCCTCGTTTTAGGGCTAATGCCTTATGTGCAATAACACTGCGTCAATTGCTAATTTATTGCAATAATCAATGGTTTCTGGAATTTTCCTTATGTGGACAATTCGCAACAACCAAAATGAAACAAGCCGCGCTGGGTGCGCGGCTTGTGCCAGTAAATCCCTGATTTAACGTTAGTTTGTACAGGGAATTTGACTCTGAACAATTTCTGCACCACGCCGGATATTGGTGTAGCACTTGCGCTCTTCCACCTTTGCCTCGACAGGCGCGGCTTCCTTGATTCCCAATAGCTTTCGCTGATCAACCTCAATCGCGCTGGCGACCGTTTCGTCCTGAACACCCACCAAGGCCAGAGACATCCGTCCGGTGTTTTGTGCCTGCGCCAGAGACGCAATCTGTTCAGGCGTTGCGGCCACGGTCACCGTACGCGCGATGCTTGCGCCCGTCAGATCAGACCCTGCCGTTTGGTCGACGGCAATCAGTTCAACGTTGGTTTGGATCAGGCGCGTGATTTCACCACCTTCACCCGCAAGGGCCCCTGAAACTGAACCAGTCCAGTAAACATCGACATTGTCACCTGGACGCAAAAAGCCGGATACTCCTGACGCAACGTCGACTCTGATAGCAAAGGCGCGCATTCCCTTTTGGAGGCGCGAGGTCAATCCAGCAGATTCTCCAGGTTTGGTGACCTTGACTTCCAGCAGAGCCTCATTTTTCTCCATGGCTCTCAGAATATACCTGTCGCCTTTTGCGTCTTCGGGAAACAATGTGGCCAGTTCCTGGAAGGTACCTTCTGGAAGTGCGTCTTCAGGCCATTTGACAAGTCGGACATCCTCTTGAACCAGGCGCTCTCCGTATTTCAACGGGCGGTTCGATACAAAAACGTCCACGGTGGCGATGTTGGTGGCATTTGCCATCGCGTCTTGCGCGGCTTTTTTCTCTCGTTCAAGCTGGGCTTGAGTTTGTGCGATGTAGTCTTGCGCCAGATAAACAGCGCCACCGGCCAAAGCGACCCCGACAATCAGGACAAGTCCAAATACTGCGCGCATTTGCGTACCCTCGTATTTTTCTGTTTTGGTTTTGCTGCCGTCATGCGCAGCTAATCTCAATCACAGCTATCGACGAATTGTGTCGAAAAGGGGGACAATCTTTGATTTTTTTTTCGTCCGTGCCAAATCATGAGTTTGGTCACCGACTGATGAGTCAGTAGCTGATATTGAATTCAGGTTGATGAACTTCCATCGAAGAAAGCGCAGTTCCTGTTTCCGAATCAACGTGTTGAATCGGATCTGAAAGGTTCAGGAAAATGATTGACCCAAAACCAACCAAACCGGCCGTTAGAACCACCCAATCAACGGTAACGGCCCCATCTTCGTGTGCAGCAAAGTTTGCAATTCTGTGCATCATGAGAGACCCAACATATAAAGAAAGTTTATAAAAAAAGGGCCACGCTCTGAAACCGTGGCCCCCTTCAAGTACGTTAAGTACTAAACTTAGCTTTGCGGTGTGATGGTGGTCACCGGAGTCGAAACTGCAGTACCCGACAGCGCGCCTTCGACGGTGTTCGCCAGCTGGTTGGTACCTTCACCAACCTGGGTGTAAGCAACTGCTGCCAGGCCAACGATGGCTGCGGTCAGAACAACCCAGTCAACTGTTACTGCGCCGTCTTCGTCTTTGCGGAAGTTCTTGATGAACTTGATCATGTTACGTCCCTCCTAAAGGATCAAAAAAGTCAATTAAACCTTGGCGTCTTTCAGAGCTTTCTCTCTCAGTCCGCTCTCGACCGTCTCGGTATGGCATTATGTTTGACGGTCAGGCGTGGCAGGAATTGGGCCAAATCACATTTTTTTTCGCGGAAGTTTAACTTTTTCGCAGGAATTTGGGTAACGCATTGAAAATAAATAAATAAAAAATCGAAAAACGTATGTCGACCTCACTGTTCCGATGTAATTTTACGGCAAATGAGGCGAAAATGCCCCAATTCACGTTGTTTTTATGGCTTTGAACGCAGATTCTTGGTTCAAATCAGTCAAAAGAAAAATTCATGAGGCGGGCAAAATGAATCTGCGGGACGCAATACTCTGCGCCGGTGCGGTGGCAATGCTGTTGACAGGGCCGGGCTCTGTTGTTGCTCAGACAATTGAACCACGTGGCGTCTATAAAAGGGTGAAGCCGCCGAAACCTGGATCGCGGCCCAAGATCACCGTGCAGATATCGCCAGAGGAACACGCAGCCCGACCTTCGGCGCCCAGCACTGGTGCGGACCTGCAAGAATCCGAGATTATTACACGTACACGAGTCGCGCCGCCGAGTTTGCCGGGCGGGGCTGACAAACCCGCCGGGTCCTATACGGCTTTTTGGGAAGAAGTGTCGCCCGCGCTAGATCAAGCCGGCGCAGGACGTCTTGATCAAGCGATACAGGCATTAGTAGCCGTCAACGTGTCCTCTCCGCGATTGCAGACTTTGCAGAACATCGCTCAGCAGCAAGGGGTCGATATCCTGCGCTCGACAGTTGGTACGAATGTTTCGCCTGCGCTGGTGTTGGCCGTGATATCGGTTGAATCTGCTGGCCGGGCTGACGCGGTCAGCCACGCGGGTGCTCAGGGGTTGATGCAATTGATGCCAGCAACGGCAAGGCGGTTTGGCGTTGAGGACAGCTTCCATCCCGGTCAGAACATCTCGGGCGGGGTGAAGTATTTAAACTGGTTGATGGAAGAGTTCGGAAACGACCCGATCCTTGTGTTGGCTGGTTATAATGCAGGTGAAGGGGCCGTCCGCAAACATGGCGGGGTACCGCCCTATAAAGAGACGCGCAACTACGTGCCCAAAGTGCTTGCCGCGTTTCAGGTCGCGCGGGCTTTGTGTCTGACCCCTCCGCAGCTCATCTCGGACGGGTGCGTTTTCCAGACGGCAAACTAAGAAGGCCCACGCAGGTTGGTGGGCCTTCTTTGGTTCAGGCGAAGATTGTCGCCTCGGTGGCGGCGCGCATCTCGTCTTCGCTGACGCCATCGGCCAGTTCGACGATGCGCAGGCCGCCTTCAACCACGTCCAACACGCCCAGGTTGGTGATGATGCGATCGACCACACCCTGACCGGTTAGGGGCAGGGTGCATTCTTTCAGCACTTTCGAGTCGCCGTGTTTGTTGGTGTGATCCATAACGACGATCACGCGGCCTACGCCAGCCACCAGATCCATCGCGCCGCCCATGCCTTTGACCAGCTTGCCTGGGATCATCCAGTTGGCCAGATCGCCTTTCTCGTCCACCTCCATCGCGCCCAGAATGGCCGCTGCGATCTTGCCGCCGCGGATCATGGCGAATGAGGTTGCACTGTCGAAATAAGCGGTGCGAGACAGTTCGGTTATCGTCTGCTTACCCGCATTGATCAGGTCGGGGTCTTCCTCGCCCTCAAAAGGGAAAGGGCCCATGCCCAGCATTCCGTTCTCGGATTGCAGTGTAATGTCCTTGTCACCCACATAGTTTGCCACCAGCGTCGGGATACCGATGCCGAGGTTCACATACATACCGTCTTCCAGCTCATCCGCCGCGCGGGCGGCCATCTGATTACGATCCCAAGGCATTATGCGTCCTCCTTCTTGCGGGTGGTGCGCTGTTCGATGCGCTTTTCGTGGCTGCCCTGAATGATGCGGTGCACATAGATGCCGGGCAGGTGGATGCTGTCGGGGTCCAACGACCCGGTGGGCACGATCTCTTCGACTTCGACCACACAGACTTTGCCACATGTGGCCGCTGGCACGTTGAAATTACGAGCTGTCTTGCGGAACACCAGATTGCCGGTCTCGTCCGCCTTCCACGCTTTGACGATGGCGAGGTCGGCAAAGATGCCTTCCTCCATGATATATGTCTCGCCGTTGAAGTCCTTATGCTCTTTGCCCTCGGCGATCACGGTGCCTACGCCTGTCTTGGTGTAGAAACCGGGAATACCCGCGCCACCTGCGCGCATCCGCTCGGCCAGCGTGCCTTGCGGGTTGAACTCTAGTTCCAGCTCGCCACTGAGATACTGACGCATGAACTCGGCGTTTTCTCCGACATACGAGCTGATCATCTTCTTGACCTGACGGGTTTGCAGCAGAATGCCGATCCCAAAATCGTCGACGCCCGCATTGTTCGAGGCAAAGGTCAGATCCTTCGCGCCCGAGGCTTTGATCGCCTCAAGCAGAAGTTCCGGGATGCCGCACAGGCCAAACCCGCCCGCTGCGATCAACATGCCATCCGAGATCACTCCGTCGAGCGCCTCAGAGGCATTGGCATAGATTTTCTTCATGGAAAACTCCCCCAATGACATGGTGTTGGGCGAGTTGTGCCGCCACGTCACGGGGAAGTCAATGAAACCAAGGGGGTGGTGGTATTTCTACCTATTCCGCCTTGTTGGTCGTCTTTTTGGCGGCTGCGGTTTTCTTTGGCGCGGCTTTCTTCTTGGGGGTAGCCTTCTTCTTGGTGCCTTTCTTGGCCGCGCGTTCGTTGACCAGTTCGATGGCCATTTCCTGCGTCACGTCTTCGGGCTTGATGTCCTTGGGAATGGTCGCGTTGACCTTTTCCCATTTCACATAAGGCCCATAGCGCCCGTCCAGCACCTGCATCACGCCGCCATCGGGGTGATCACCCAGCTCTTTCAGCGGCTTGGCCGCCGCCCGCCGTCCACGCCCCGGATTGGCGCGTTTTTCAGCCAGCATCTCAACCGCGCGGTTCATACCAATTTCAAAGACGTCATTGGGGTCTTTGAGGTTCGCGTAGACCGGCTTAGCCTCTTCCGGCATCTGGTGCATGATATACGGCCCGAACCGCCCGAAATTCGAGCTGATCATGCCGCCCTCGGGGTGTTCACCGATCTGGCGGGGCAGGGACAGCAGGGTCAGTGCCTTGTCCAGATCCATGTCGTCCTTGCTCCAGCCGCGAGGCAGGGACGCACGGGGCGGTTTCTTGTTCTCGGGCGTGGGTTCGCCGCGCTGGACATAAGGCCCGAACCGACCGGATTTCAACCAGATCTCATCGCCCGCATCTTCGCCCAGCAGACGTTCGTCGCCCTCGGCCCCTTCGCCTGCGATGGGGCGGGTATAGGTGCATTCGGGATAGTTGCCACAGCCCACAAACCCGCCGGTGCGCGAGGTTTTCAGGTGCAGTTGTCCCACGCCGCATTTCGGACAAACGCGCGGGTCGGACCCATCCTCACGCGGTGGATACAGCTGGGGCGCCAATGCCTCATCCAGCTTGTCTAGCACTTCGGAAATCCGCAGCTCGGATGTCTCACCAATCGCGGCCGAGAAATCACGCCAGAACTTGCCCAACAGGTCTTTGTAGTCGCGGTCGCCGGCGCTCACATCGTCAAGCTCGCCTTCCAGATTGGCCGTGAACTCATAGCCAACATACTGACGGAAGAAGTTCAGCAAAAAGATTGTGACGATCCGGCCCTTTTCCTCGGGGATCAGCCGGTTCTTGTCCTTGCGCACATATTCGCGGTCCTGAATCGTGGTCACGATGCTGGCATAGGTGGACGGGCGCCCGATACCTAGCTCCTCCATCCGTTTGACCAAAGTGGCCTCGGTATAGCGCGGGGGTGGCTGCGTGTGGTGTTGCAGGGCCAGCACGGCTTCATTCTCGGCCAGCACGGCCTGTTTGTCGTCGCTGGTGGCCTTGACGAATTGATCCTTCAGCGAGGTCTTGGCGAACCGCGCCGGATCGCCTTGCGTGATCTGCGGCAGGCGCTTGTCGTCGTCATCGGCCACGTCGTCGCGGCCTTCCTCATAGACGCGCATGAATCCGTCGAACATGACCACCTGACCAGTGGCGCGCAGGCCGACCTGACCGTCATCGCTGCCGATCTCGACCGTGGTGCGTTCCAGCCGTGCGGCGGCCATCTGACAGGCAATGGTGCGTTTCCAAATCAGATCATAAAGTTTGCGCTGATCCTCATCCGTGACCTTCAGGTCGCTGGCATCGCGGGTCATATCCGTGGGGCGGATACATTCGTGCGCTTCCTGCGCGTTCTTGGCCTTGTTTTTATAGATGCGCGGGCTGTCGGGTACGTAATCCGCGCCATAGCGGTCGGTGATTGTATCGCGGGTGGCGGCCACGGCCTCGGGGGCCATGTCGATGCCGTCAGTCCGCATATAAGTGATGTAGCCTGCCTCATACAGGCGCTGCGCCACCTGCATCGCGTGACGCGCGCCCATGCCGAACTTGCGGCTGGCTTCCTGCTGCAGGGTCGAGGTCATGAATGGCGCGCTGGGGTTCCGAGCCGCCGGTCTCGCCTCTACCGAGGTTACGGTTAGCGCGCGGCTGGTGATCGCCTGAACGGCCAGCTCCGCCTGCGTAGCGTTCTTCAGATCATGCTTGTCCAGCTTGTTCCCGGCCAGCGTGACCAGACGCGCCTCATAAGTCTGGCCGCGCGGAGTTTCGAACAGAGCTTTGACCGACCAGTATTCGACTGGTTTGAACGCCTCGATCTCCATCTCGCGCTCGACGATCAAGCGCAGGCAGACGGATTGTACGCGTCCTGCCGATTTCGCACCGGGCAGCTTGCGCCACAGGACGGGGGACAGGTTGAACCCCACCAGATAGTCCAGCGCGCGGCGGGCCAGATAAGCCTCGACCAGCGGCATATCGACCTGACGCGGGTTCTGCATCGCTTCGGTCACGGCGTCCTTGGTGATGGCGTTGAAAGTCACACGGCTGACGGGCGTGTCCTTCTTGATCGAGCGGCGCTTGGTCAGCGCCTCTTGCAGGTGCCAGCTGATCGCCTCGCCCTCGCGATCGGGGTCAGTGGCGAGGATCAGGGCGTTGTCTTCTTTCAGCGCGTCAGCGATGGCTTTGACATGCTTGCGGCTGTCATTGCCGACCTCCCATTTCATCTCGAATTCATGTTCGGGATCGACGGATCCATCTTTGGGTGGAAGGTCGCGCACATGGCCATAAGACGCCAGAACCGTGTAGTCGGGGCCAAGATATTTATTGATCGTTTTGGCCTTGGCAGGGGATTCTACAACAACTACAGGCATTTAAGGTGAAACCTCGCTCGACGGATTATGCGCCTTCTATGATGGTGCAAAATGTGGAGGGCAAGAGCGAATTGTCAATGCGTTCCTTTAGGCACAGGAATTTGGCGGGAATTTCAAATTGATACGCACAGAATAACGGTGCGTCCGGCAGGTCAGGTCGAGAGGGACAACAACCCGCCGGGCTGTCTTTGTATCCGCCCATCTAACTCCAGATCGACAAGCGCGGGCCCGATCTCGCCCGCCGTCGCCGCGATATCGCGGATAAGTTGATCTTCGGCTATAGGCGAGGGGCCAAGGCATGCTAAAATCGTCTCGTGCAACGCTGCAACCGTCGTGGGGGTTGTCGATTGAACAGGCGATTCTTTGGGTCGGTCGGCAGTAAGAAGATCGCGTTTCGGCAAGGATTCGATCACATCCTCGGCCGATCGCACCAAAGTCGCGCCATCGCGGATCAACAGGTTGCAACCGCCCGCGCGGGCATCAAACGGGTGGCCGGGGACGGCCAGAACCTCGCGCCCCTGATCCAGCGCGTCGCGCGCGGTGATCAGGCTGCCGGATTTTGCGGCAGCTTCGACCACCACAACCGCTTGGGCCAGACCCGAGATGATCCGGTTGCGGCGCGGAAAATGCCGGGCTAGCGGTGTCACGCCCATGGGCTGCTCCGATACACGCAACCCGGATTCGGCGATTTTATGGGCGAGATCAGTATTCTCGGCGGGATAGATCACATCGACGCCACCGGCCATTACAGCAACAGTACCTGTATCCAAAGCGGCCATATGCGCCGCGGTGTCGATCCCGCGTGCAAGGCCCGAGACGATGACATGTCCCTTTTTGCCCAGATCCGTCGCCAGCCCTCGCGCCATCCGCGCGCCGAGTGACGAGCAATTGCGCGCGCCAACCATCGCCACCGTAGGGCGGTGTAATATCGACACGTCGCCGATGGCCCACAGCATTGGCGGGGCATCATTGAGATCGTTCAAAGCGTCAGGAAAATCGGCGGACCCAAGGCACAAAAGCTGCGCTTTGGCAGCTTTTGCGGCCTTGAGTTCCGCCTCAATCACGCCGGGCGGGCACGTTTCATACCCTTCAATACCGGCGGCGCGTGCCATTTCGGGCAGCGCGGCCAGCGCATTCTGCGCTGAGCCATGTTCCCGCAGCAGCCGACGAAACGTCGCCGGACCAACCTTGCGAGAGCGCAACAGACGAAGCCAGGAAAACCGATCCTCTTCCGTGGTGGGTGGGAGTGTGGGGTGATAGGAAGAAAGCTGCTCTTCGGTCATCCGTTGCTCCGCCTGATTGCAGAACTGGTTTACGACTGCAGGAGTTAACAGCTTCTGAATCGCTTCAAATTTTCCCAATATTCTTTCGAATTGAGTCGTGAAGATGCTATAATTCTCTGAAAAGAATGGGAAAAATTTCGAGGCGCTGCGCGATAAACCGAAGTGTTTCTGGAGCCAATAAGCAGTCATCGGGGCGCCGTGTTAACCCTGCACCCCGAGAAAACCGTTTTGATTCTGACCTATGCCGCTGATCCGCCGACGGTTAGCCCATCCATTAAGACAGTCGGCTGTCCAACGCCTACAGGCACCCACTGACCGTCTTTGCCGCACGTTCCCATGCCGGGGTCCAATTCCATATCATTGCCCAACCCTCGAATGCGGTTCAGCGCGGATGGTCCATCCCCGATCAGGGTTGCGCCCTTTACCGGCGCTCCGATTTTGCCGTTTTCCACCCGATACGCCTCGGTGCAGGAAAACACGAATTTGCCATTGGTGATGTCGACCTGACCACCACCAAAACCAACGGCCCAGATTCCGTCTTTGATTTCGGCCACCAGTGATGCGGGGTCGGCATTTCCGCCCAGCATCACAGTGTTGGTCATACGTGGCATAGGTTTATGTGCATAGCTTTGGCGGCGGCCATTGCCGGTTGGCGAAACCCCCATCAGGCGCGCGTTCTGGCGGTCCTGCATGTAGCCGGTCAGGACGCCGTCCTCGATGAGGACGGTGCGCGAACTGGGCGTGCCCTCATCATCAACCGAGATCGAGCCGCGCCGATCCACAATCGTGCCGTCATCCACAACCGTGACCCCTTTTGAGGCGATCTGCTGCCCCATCAGCCCGGCAAAAGCCGAGCTGCCCTTGCGGTTGAAGTCGCCCTCTAGTCCATGGCCGATCGCCTCGTGCAACAGGATGCCTGGCCAGCCAGGGCCGAGCGCGACTTCCATTACACCTGCCGGGGCAGGGACGGCGTCCAGATTGACCAATGCGATCCGCAGCGCTTCGCGTGCCTTGTCCTGCCAATCGGCGGGGTCTATCAGACCGTCCAGGCCCACGCGACCTCCTCCGCCCGCCGAGCCGCTTTCGCGCCGTCCGTTCTGTTCCACGATGACCGAGACATTCAGACGGGTCATAGGGCGCACGTCCCGAACGATCAGGCCGTCGGGGCGTAGAATCTCGACTTCTTGTACTGACGCGGCGATAGTGGCGCTGACCTGTACGACCCGCGTGTCCAAATCACGGGAAAAAGCATCGATCTCGCGCAACGTTTCGATCTTGACCGGAAAGGTGGCGGATTCGATCGGGTCTTCGTCCGTATAAAGCCGCGTGTTGGTGGCCCGAGGCGCATCCGCCAAGGTGCCGCCGCCATCGCCAACCGCCAGGCGAGCCGTTTCCGCGGCCCGTTTCAACGCACCAATCGAGACATCAGTCGAATGGGCGTAACCGGCCACTTCACCCTGCACGGCGCGCAGGCCGAATCCTTCGGAGGCGTCGTAGGATGCCGTTTTCAAACGCCCGTCGTCAAAGATCAGCGACTCGGATTTCCTGCGTTCGACAAACAATTCTCCGTCCTCGGCGCCGGCAGTGGCAGAGCGCAAAACCGCAAGCGCTTCGTCGTGTGGTAAAGCGCTTTCAAATGGTCGAAACGGGTCGTTGGGCATGGGTTGGGACCTTTCGGGTTTGATCCAGATCAAAAATAGCGTCTGTTTGACGCAAGCATTTTGCTTTATCTACCCACCGGAATATGGTTTTTAACGCGGCTAAAGACAACGGGAGAGGTGCGACTGATTCACACCTTTTCGCCAGGGACGCAAAGATCAAACGATCAGGACAGAATATGAAGAATGCTTTGATGCTTTCGGGCTTTATGACAGCCCTATCCAGCCTGCCCGCCATGGCTCAGGAGCTTGAGATTATTGGCAAACCGGTCGCAGGCGGTGTTGGCTTCCAGCCCGCTGTGACGGATTTGGCAACAGGAATCCAAAGGCTGGACGGGATGATTCTGGTGATCATCACCGCAATCTGTATTTTTGTTGCGGGCCTGCTGGTTTACTGCATCGTGCGCTACAATCAACGTGCCAACCCGACACCGGCGCGGTTTTCGCATTACACTCCGGTCGAGATCGCCTGGACGCTTGGCCCGATTCTGATTCTTGTTTTCATCGGTGCGTTTTCATTGCCGGTTCTGTTCAAACAACAGGAAATTCCCGAAGGCGATGTGGTCATCAAGGTCGTGGGTAACCAGTGGTACTGGACCTATGAGTATGTCGATCACGACTTCGCCTTCGATAGCTATCTGTTGGGCCATCCTGCGACACTGGACGAAGGTGCGCGCCCGGCTGATGCTGATGTAACGCCGTTCGTTCTGGATGATGCGATGCGCGCCAAACTGGCTGACGCGGGTTACAGCGATGACGAGTGGCTGCTGGCAACCGATACGGCTGTTGTCGTCCCTGTCGGCAAGGTGATCGTGATGCAGGTTACGGCCTCAGACGTGATTCACTCGTGGACCATTCCCTCGTTCGGTGTGAAGCAGGACGGTGTGCCTGGTCGTTTGGCCGAACTGTGGTTCCAGGCCGATAAAGAAGGCATCTATTTCGGTCAGTGTTCCGAATTGTGTGGCAAGGATCACGCCTATATGCCGATCACCGTCAAAGTGGTCAGCGAAGAAGCGTACGAGGAATGGCTGCAAGGTGCTCTGGAAGAGTATGCTGGCCAGCCTGTCTCGTACCAAGTTGCCTCGAACTAAGCCCTTCGCGGCCTAGGTTGAAACACGCAGGCTGCGCGGGGAGCGCGCAGCTTCTGCCCCAGAAGGACCCGACATGAGCGACGCAAGCATCAATGCCAGCCAAGTGACCGCCCCGGCGCACGCGGATGAGGCCAGCTTTGGCGATTATTTCGCCCTGCTGAAGCCGCGCGTGATGTCACTGGTCGTGTTCACGGCCTTGGTGGGTCTGCTGGCCGCGCCAGTGCCGGTGCACCCTTTTGTCGGGTTCTGTGCCATTTTGTTCATCGCCATCGGCGGCGGCGCGTCTGGCGCGCTGAACATGTGGTGGGATGCGGACATTGATCGGGTGATGAAGCGCACCAAGGGCCGACCGATTCCGGCGGGTAAAGTGCAGGAAGGCGAGGCGCTGTCGTTGGGGCTGGCACTGTCGGGCCTGTCGGTGATCATGCTGGGGCTGGCGACCAACTGGTTTGCCGGTGCGTTTCTGGCATTCACCATCTTCTTTTACGTCGTCGTCTACACGATGTGGCTGAAACGCTCGACGCCGCAGAACATCGTAATCGGCGGTGCGGCAGGGGCCTTCCCTCCGGTGATCGGTTGGGTCGCGGCCACTGGGACGATGTCGATCGAGCCTTGGTTGATGTTCGCCCTGACCTTCATGTGGACCCCGCCGCATTTCTGGGCATTGGCGCTGTTCATGCGCTCGGACTACGACGATGCAGGCGTGCCGATGCTGACCGTGACCCATGGTCGCCGCGCGACGCGCTGGCATATTCTGGTTTACACGGCTCTGCTTGCCACGCTGGCCGTGGGCACCGCGTTCTCGGGCATTGGTGGTCCGATATACCTGACTGTCGCCGTTGTGATGAATGCATTGTTCCTGCGCGGCGCATGGCAGATCTCGCGACGGACCGAGGAAGATTCCGAGGCGGACAACTTCAAGGTTGAGCGGAGCTTTTTCAAACTGTCGCTGCTGTATCTGTTCCTGCATTTCGGCGCGATTCTGGTTGAGGCTTTGCTGAAACCCTACGGGCTGGGAGGCTGGTCATGAGCTTGCGCAAAAGCCATGAATTGCACGAACGCCGCTTTAGCCGCAATCTGGGCGTGGGTCTGACGCTGGCCGCGTTCATCGTGATTATTTTCGGCCTGACGATCGTGAAAGTCTCGGGCACGGATTTCAACATGGCGCCGCAGGAGGTGCAGAACTGATGGCTCTGTCCGGTCCTCAAAAGACGGTTGCGCAGACCGTGGGCGTCGTGGTGCTGATGGGCAGCCTCGCCTGGGCGGCTGTGCCGTTTTACGATTGGTTCTGCCGCGTCACCGGATTCGGCGGCACGACTGGCGTGGCCGAAACCGCGCCCGAGGATATTCTGGACCGCACTGTCACCGTCCGTTTTGACGCGTCAAAAGCCAAGGATATGGCGTGGGAGTTCAAACCGGTCGAACGCGAAATGGAAGTGCGCATCGGCGAGACTGGCTTGGCTTTCTACGAGGCGTACAACCCGACAGACCGCCCGATCGCTGGGCAGGCATCGTACAATGTCGCGCCTTATTCGGCGGGTGGGTATTTCCAGAAAATTGCCTGTTTTTGCTTTGAAGAACAGGTACTACAACCCGGCGAACGGGTTCAGATGCCGGTAAGCTTTTTCGTCGACCCTGACATGGTCGAGGATCTGGAAGCGAAATATGTGCATACGATCACTCTGTCGTATACATTCTACGAAATTGACCTGCCCGAGGGCTATGCCGCCCTTGACGCGCAGGCTGATACAAACACGAACTAACGCCTTTAGGTGAGGGACGCTGATGGCACACGCTAAAAACCACGATTATCATATTCTGCCGCCGTCGGTATGGCCGCTGATAGGGGCCATTGGTGGCTTTGTGATGCTGTTCGGTGCTGTCCTTTGGATGCACGGCATCACATCGTTCATGTTCTGGATGGGTCTGGTCGCCGTTCTTTACACCATGTTCGCCTGGTGGTCCGAGGTCGTGGCCGAAAGCCGCGCGGGCGACCACACGCCGGTGGTGCGCATCGGCCTGCGCTATGGCTTCATCCTGTTCGTCATGTCCGAGGTGATGTTCTTCTTTGCCTGGTTTTGGTCGTTCTTCAAACATCGCATGTACCCGATGTACGACTATGCCGGAACAGAGTACATCCAGCCCGATATCCACGCAGTTGACCCGTTTCACCTGCCGCTGATCAACACTCTGGTCCTGCTGCTGTCGGGCTGCGCGATCACATGGGCGCACCACGCGCTGGTGCACGACAACGACCGCAAGGCGCTGATCAACGGTCTGGCCATCGGTATCGTTCTGGGTATCCTCTTCACTGCGCTGCAGGGCTACGAATATTACGAACTGCTGGCCCATGAAGGTTGGGAGTTTGGTGGTGACCAGTTCTATTCGAACTTCTTCATGGCAACCGGTTTTCATGGTGCCCATGTGATCATCGGAACGATCTTCCTGACGGTCTGCCTGATCCGGGCTCTACGCGGGGATTTCACGCCTGAGAAACATGTGGGTTTTGAGGCGGCTGCATGGTACTGGCACTTCGTCGACGTTGTCTGGCTGTTCCTGTTCTTCGCCGTCTACATCTGGGGTCAGGCCCCGCTGTTCTGATCCGCTCAGATCGGTAAATTGCAAAAGCCGCCCGTTGGGGCGGCTTTTTCTCTGTCAGGGGCGCAAGATTGCGCCCGATACAATTGCGCGGTTGCAATCGGGGCCGCTCCGCCCTTAACAAGACGCCGGTTTCTGTAACAAGGTTTCACCTGACTATGCGCCGCATTCTGTTCCTGCTGATCTTTGGCTTTGCCGGTCTGGGCGTGCTGATCTCGCTGGGCCTCTGGCAGGTGCAGCGACTGGCCTGGAAAGAAGGTGTTCTGGCCGAGATCGACGCGCGTATCGCTGCTGAACCTGTGAGCCTGCCCCAGAGCGTATCGGAAGATGGCGACAAATACCTGCCCGTGACAATTTCGGGCGATATGGAGCCGGGGGAAATCCACGTTTTGGTCTCGGTCAAGCAGGTTGGCGCGGGCTATCGGATCATCCAGTCTTTCAGCACTGAGGACCGCACCATTCTGGTGGATCGCGGCTTTGTACCGACCACGGCAAAACAGGCCGAGCGTCTCACCGGTTCGATGACAGTGATCGGCAACCTGCATTGGCCGGATGAGATCGACAGCTACACGCCCGAACCCGATATCGACGACAACATCTGGTTCGCGCGAGACGTGCCCAATCTGGCCGCCGCGTTGGGGGCCGAACCCATCCTGCTGATCGCCCGGTCGGAAACCGACCCGGGCATCACACCTTTGCCGGTGGACACGGCGGGCATCCCCAACGATCACCTACAATATGCAATCACATGGTTTGGTCTGGCTCTGGTCTGGGCCGCAATGACCGGTTATTTCCTGTGGCGCAACCGCGCCCCTGCACAGAGTGAAGAGCAATGAAATATATCTCGACCCGTGGCCAAGCGCCGGAACTGACCTTTGAAGAGGCGATGCTGACCGGCCTTGCCCGCGATGGCGGCTTGTACCTGCCCGCCGAGATCCCGGTGATGAGCCATGATGAGATTGCCGCTTTGGCTGGTCTGCCCTATGAAGAGATCGCGTTCCGCGTGATGTGGCCCTATGTCAGCGGCTCGTTCACCGAGCAGGAGTTCAAGGACATCGTTGCCCGCGCTTACGAAGGTTTCGGCCATGACGCCCGCGCGCCGATTAAGCAGCTGAACGAGAACCACTTCCTGCTGGAACTGTTCCACGGCCCCACGCTGGCCTTCAAGGACTTTGCCATGCAGCTGATCGGCCAGCTTTTCCAGGTGGCCCTGAAGCGGCGCAATGATCGTGTGACCATCGTTGGCGCGACCAGTGGCGACACGGGTTCCGCAGCCATTGAGGCGTTTCGCGGACTGGACGCGGTGGATGTGTTCATCCTGTTTCCGCATGGCCGCGTGTCCGAGGTGCAGCGCCGCCAGATGACGACGCCTGCGGACAGCAATGTGCATGCGCTCGCCGTGGATGGTGATTTCGACGATTGCCAGGCCGCGCTTAAGGATATGTTCAACGATTTCGATTTCCGTGACGGTGTGAAACTGGCCGGTGTGAACTCGATCAACTTTGCGCGGGTGCTGGCTCAGATCGTCTATTACTTCTCGGCGGCTGTCAGTGTTGGCGCGCCGCATCGCAAGGTCAGCTTTACTGTGCCAACCGGCAACTTTGGCGACATCTTTGCGGGCTACCTGGCCAAGCGCATGGGTTTGCCCATAGACCGTCTGGTTGTGGCGACCAACCAGAACGACATTTTGCATCGCTGCCTATCGGGTGAGGGGTATTTCAAGGGCGACACCATCCCTTCGATCAGCCCGTCGATGGATATTCAGGTCAGCTCGAACTTTGAACGGGCGCTGTACTATGCCTATGGCGAGGATGGCAGCGCTGTGGCGCAGTTGATGGATGAGCTGAAAAGCGGTGGCTTCAACGTCAGTCAGGGCGCGATGGAAGCCCTGCGCGAAAGCTTCGACTCGGGTCGTGTCTCCGAGGATGAAACGCTAGAGACGATCAAACACACGCTGGCCCATAGCGCTGAGCTGGTTTGCCCGCATTCGGCCATCGGCATCAAGGTGGGTGAAGATCACCGTACGGCGGATGTACCAATGATCACTCTGGCCACTGCTCACCCAGCGAAATTCCCGGCGGCGGTCGAGAAGGCGAGCGGAGAACATCCGCCTCTTCCATCCCGCATGTCTGATCTGTATGAACGTCCGGAACGGGTGACACGGATTGCCAATGATCTGGGTGCCCTCGAGGATCATATCAAAGGGCATATCGCCGAGTGACTGTCAGACAAGACCAACTGAAGAACGGATTTCGGATCGTCAGTGAGAACATGCCGGGGCTGCAATCTGCGGCCATCGGCATCTGGGTGACCGCGGGTGCGCGGAACGAGCGGATCGAACAGAACGGCATCGCGCATTTCCTAGAACACATGGCGTTCAAGGGAACCGAGCGGCGGTCTGCGCTGCAAATCGCCGAGGCGATCGAGGATGTGGGCGGCTATATCAACGCCTATACCTCGCGCGAGGTGACGGCCTATTACGCCCGCGTTCTGAAAGATGACGTCGCGCTGGCGATGGATGTGATCGGCGACATCGTTCTGAACCCCATCTTCGACCCGCGCGAGATCGAGGTCGAGCGTGGCGTGATCCTGCAGGAAATCGGTCAGGCTTATGACACGCCAGACGATGTGATTTTCGACTGGTTGCAAGAACAGAGCTATCACGATCAGCCCCTGGGCCGCACCATTCTGGGGCCGACCGAGCGGGTCAGCGCGTTTTCGCGCGAAGACCTGTCGGGCTTTGTGTCCGAGCATTATGGCCCCGAGCAGATGATCCTGTCGGCGGCGGGTGCTGTGGATCATGATGCACTGATGAAAATGGCCGAAGAGATGTTCGGTCATCTGCAACCGCGTAAAGGGTTGATTGTTGAGGCCGCGAAGTTCACCGGTGGCGAAGCGCGGCAGGAAAAATCGCTAGAACAGGCGCATTTCGCGCTGGCGTTGGAAAGCCCAGGCTATCGTGATGATGCGATCTATACGGCGCAGATTTATTCCACGGCTTTGGGCGGCGGCATGTCCTCGCGCCTGTTCCAAGAGGTGCGCGAAAGCCGCGGGCTTTGCTATACAATCTTCGCTCAGACCGGGGCCTATGCGGATACCGGCACGACGACGATCTACGCAGGAACCTCGGCCGATCAGGTGGGTGAGCTGGCGACGATCACCATCGACGAGATGAAGCGCGCTGCCGAGGATATGAGCCCGGAAGAAGTCGCCCGCGCCCGTGCCCAGATGAAAGCCGGGATGCTGATGGGGTTGGAGAGCCCATCGAACCGGGCCGAACGTCTGGCGCGGCTGGTGCAGATTTGGGGCCGGGTGCCCTCGCTTGAGGATACGGTCGCCAAGATTGACGCGGTCAGCACCGAGGACGTGCGCGCCTTTGCCGAAACCATGGCGGTGCAGGCCCCGGCGGCGCTGGCGCTTTATGGTCCGGTCTCGGGCGCGCCCACTTTGGTGGAATTGCAGGAGAGGCGCGCGGCGTGATGCTTCTGGGCCGACGCAAGCTGAAACTCGAGACAGCGCGCCTCAGCCTGCGCCCGCCAGTGCATTCTGATTTCAACGATTGGGCGGCTCTGCGGCGGGCCTCGAAAGAGTACCTGACCCCCTGGGAACCGATCTGGGCCAAGGATCACCTGAGCCGCAAGTCATTTACCAACCGGGTCTATTGGGCGCAGAGGTCGGTGGCCAGCGGCACGGCGATACCGCTGTTTTTGTTTCGCCGGAAAGATGACACGCTTGTTGGCGCGATCACTTTGGACAATGTTCGACGTGGCCCTGCACAAGCTGGGACACTGGGGTACTGGACTGGTCAGGCCTATGCCCGCAACGGGTATATGCGGGAAGCGATCGGGGCGGTTGTTCACCACGCCTTTACCCGGCTGGACCTGAGCCGGATCGAAGCAGCGTGTCTGCCCGAGAACAAAGCGTCGCGGGGATTGCTGGAGCGGTCTGCGTTCAAATACGAGGGCGTGGCGCAGTCCTATTTGCAGATCAACGGGCGATGGCGGACCCATGTTTTGTATGCCTGTCTGCGTTCCGACCGGCGCGGCAAGACCGACGCGGGGTAGGGGGCTCTGCCCCCGTAGCGGCAGGCCGCGCCTCCCCCGAGATATTTATGGCCAGATGAACAAGGGGCATGACTTGGGGCGCAACTGCGCTAATATCGGGTTATGCGCTGGGTGGTTGCAGCAGTTTTGGTGATGTCAGGCGGGGCAGTCGCGCAGGAGCGACGACCGAGCCATTGCATTGCTATTGCCGATGCGGCGCCCGGCATTGAATATGTTCACAAGGCGGCTTGGACGGACCCGGTGCCTGAGTTCTCGGTTCGGATCAGCTATGTCGCTCATGCTTCGTTTCTGATCCAGACGCAGGGGGGGCTGAACGCGGTCACGGACTTTACGGGTTTCATTGGCGGTGCGGACCTGATCCCGGATGTGGTGACGATGAACCATGCGCACAGCACCCATTGGACCGCGAACCCGGACCCGGCGATTCCCCATGTGTTGCCAGGCTGGGGAGAGTTCGGGCAGGGGATCGAGCATCATCTGGATCTGGGTGAGATGCTGGTGCGCAATGTTTCGACCGATATTCGATCCGTTTATGGCGGCGTCGAGGAACGTGGGAATTCGATTTTTGTATTTGAGATTGAAGGGCTCTGCATCGGGCATCTGGGGCATTTGCACCATATCCCGTCAGATGCGCAGTTTGCGGCCTTGGGACGGTTGGATGTGGTCATGGCAGCCGTGGATGGGGGGACGACCATGCCTTTGCCCGAGATGGTGCAGGTGCTGAAACGGTTGAAAAGTTCGGTCATTATTCCGATGCATTGGTTTTCAGGCTTTTCGTTGGATCGGTTTCTCGTCGATATCCGGGACGAATTTCCAGTCGAGCGGGAAGGTGTTTCTGAGTTGGTCGTTTCGCTTCGCACCCTTCCGGACCGGCCAACGGTCGTGGTTTTGGAGCCTCAATACCTGATTGACATCGAATAAAGCTTGTCGGGTCTGCCGGACTTGGGCAAGGAAAGCCTATGACTTTGAATCCCGCTGATGACGCCTTTGCCCAATCCGTCCGTGACGCCCTTGGCGACGAGGTCTTGCGCAAGCCTGAACCGCGCTATGCTGAGGAGCCGCGTCGCAGGTTTTCAGGGCAGGTCGGCCTATTGGCGGCCCCACGCAGAACAGAAGAGGTCGCGGCCCTGGTGCAGCTGGCTTCTGCCGCGTCGGTGCCTGTTGTCCCCTATGGAGGCGGGACTGGACTGGTTGGAGGACAAGTCATTTCCGCCGGACCTGCGCCCCTTTTGATATCGCTAGAGCGGATGACCGCGATCCGCGCTGTTCATCCGACGGAGAATATCCTGATTGCCGAAGCAGGCGCTGTCCTTGTTGATGTGCAGGCCGCCGCCCAGAGTAACAACCGCCTGTTTCCTTTGTCCTTGGCTGCAGAAGGATCGTGCCGGATAGGCGGCAATCTTGCGACCAATGCGGGCGGGGTCAATGTGCTGCGCTATGGCAATGCGCGCGATCTGTGCCTGGGGCTTGAGGCGGTCTTGCCGAATGGTGAGGTCTGGCACGGGCTCAGCCGGTTGCGCAAGGACAATACCGGCTATGATCTGCGCAATCTGCTGATCGGGTCCGAGGGAACGTTGGGCATCATCACGGCGGCGTCTCTCAAGCTGTCCCCGCGTCCGGCCGGGGTCGGAACGGCGATGGTACAGGTTACGTCGCCTGAGGCGGCCATAGATCTGTTGGCTCTGGCGCGGGATCAGTTGGGCGATGGTGTCAGCACGTTCGAACTGATCCACAGGCAGGGGTTGCAGTTTTTGTCCGAGGTGTTGCCGGACGTTCGCCAGCCTTTCGCGATTTCACCCGAATGGTCGGTACTGATCGAGGTTGGTTTGTTCGGCGGATTGGACCCTCAGACAGCGCTAGAGACGCTGTACGCTGCTGCGGACACACGGGGCCTTGTCATGGATGCCGTGATCGCGCAAAGCGAGGCCCAGCGGGCGGACTTATGGGCAGTACGCGAGCGCATTCCCGAGGCGAACCAGTTAATCGGCTCGGTTTCTAGTCATGATATTTCAGTGCCGATTTCGGATATTCCCGAGTTCATCCGGCAGGGTCCGGACGAACTTGCGCGGATTGGACCGTTCCGTATCAACTGCTTTGGCCATCTGGGTGATGGGAATCTGCACTACAACGTGTTCCCTCCGGCCGGGCGCCAAAGGTCGGACTATGATGCGCAGCGCGGACAAATAAAACGCGTTATCCACGATCTGGTGGATAAGCTCGGCGGGTCAGTTAGCGCCGAGCATGGTGTCGGTCGCCTGAAAACGGATGATCTTGAAAGGTATGGGGATCCGGCCAAGCTGGCCGCCATGCGGGCTATCAAGTCAGCGCTTGATCCAAAGGGTATTATGAACCCCGGGGCTGTTCTGAAGTGATAGATGCGGCTCGGGTGTCCCCGAGCCGCTTGTGGCCGTTTTACGAGGCCGGCAGAATCACTTTGTCGATGACGTGGATAACGCCATTCGTTGTTTCGATATCTGCCTGAACGACAGACGCGTCGTTGACCATCACGCCATTGTCCAGATCAATCGTCACTTCGCCGCCTTGAACGGTTGCAGCCGTCATGTCATCGGACAGATCGCCCGACATCACCTTGCCCGGTACCACATGATAGGTCAGAACGGCGATCAACTGATCTTTGTTCTCGGGCTTCAGCAGTGTCTCGACGGTACCTTCGGGCAGAGCTGCGAAGGCTTCATCGGTCGGCGCGAAGACAGTGAACGGGCCATCGCCTTTCAGCGTATCAACCAGCTCGGCGGCCTGAACGGCGGCGACCAGAGTTTCAAAGCTGCCCGCGCCGACAGCGGTGTCCACGATGTCTTTCTTGGCTCCGGCGAATGCAGCCGATGCGATCAGAGCGCCGGACACACCGGCAATAGCGAGTTTGCGAAACATGGTAACAGATTCCCTTGTTGGAATGCCGTCAGTGGCATCGACAAGGGGTACGGCGCCCAATCACAACAAGATCACTGAATATATCGATAAATTGTTATTGAATATGCAGTGACCCGCGCTAAGCCGACGCGGGTTGGAATTTCCACTCACGTTTTTGTGATCGAAGGGCCGTCAAAGACCTTCGAATTCACACAAAACATGCACATCCATGTCCAGATCTTCCAGAACTTTGCGGCCGCCTAGCTCGGGCAGGTCGATGATGAACGAGCAGGACACGATCTCTCCGCCCAATCGTTCGATCAGTTTGATGCCAGCCGCTGCGGTGCCACCTGTGGCCAGCAAGTCATCCACGACAAGAATCTTCTCGCCGGGCTGGATCGCGTCATCGTGGATTTCGACGATGGCCTCACCATATTCCAGTTTGTAGTCTTGGCTGATCGTGGTGCCGGGCAGCTTGCCCTTCTTGCGGATTGGAACGAAGCCAACGCTAAGCTGATGAGCAATCGCGCCACCCAGAATAAAGCCACGTGCCTCTAGGCCCACGACCTTGTCGATGCGTTCGCCCGCATAGGGATGCAGCATCTGATCAATCGCCATGCGAAACCCACGTGGGTCTGCGAACAGGGTGGTCACATCGCGGAACATGATCCCTTCATGTGGGAAGTCGACGATGGTGCGGATGTAATCCTTGACCGACTTGTTTCTGGACATGGCGGACCCCTTTGGCGTCAGAATACGCTGGGCTGTTTGGCCCATTGGGGTCAGTCATGCAAGGATTGATTGTGTGATCTTATTTGCGGCGTTTCAAAAGAACGTTCGGCAAGCTCTTGTATCGGTACAGAGACGAAGGCAGCCACGACAAATGGGGTTTGCGCCAATTGCGTTGGTCTCGCAAAAGAAATGCCTGAGCAGCATGCAGATTCATTGCCATAATCCTTTTTTATTGTTAGGTGCTCGATAACTACAATTTCTATGCTATGTATATACATTGCATCGCACAAAGAATCAAGGGTCTGTCAGGGATAGGGCGCGTGGCTAAGAAAGACGGTAAAGGTTCTACCAAGAAAAACAGTCAATTGGTTCTGCGTTTAGACAAAGACGAGCGTGATGCTTTCGTTGAGCTGTGCAAAGAATTGGATACCTCGGCCGCACGGGAAATCCGGCGGTTCATCCGCGGTTTCATGAAGGAAAACGCCGAGGATTAGGCCGGGCGCCGCAGGACTGCGGTCGCCACGCCCATTCCGATCAGGGTCAACCCTCCAAATTTTGTCATGGCATTCAGGACGCCTGCGCGTCCGATCATCATGCGCAACCTGTCAGCCATCAACGCATAGGCAAGAGCGTTCAGCCATGCGAGGCCGACAAATGTCGCGATTAAGATGGCGAATTGCGGGCCCAGGGGGTCTGTTGGACGAATGAACTGCGGGACAAATGCGATGAAGAACGCAATCGATTTCGGGTTCAGGGCCGTGACAGCTGCAGCGTGCCCAAAGACACTGCGCGTTGTAACATCGCGACCGGTCTCTACCGTCTCTACGCCGCCCATGGGCGCGCTGCGTAAAAGCTTTACTCCAAGCCAGATCAGATAAGCCGCGCCTACCCATTTCAGCACCGAAAACAAGGTTGCTGATGCCAGAACCAACGCCCCCAACCCAAGCAATGACGCTGTCATCGCGACCAGATCGCCCAAAGCGACCCCTGTGGCCGAGGCGACAGCGACGCTGCGCCCTTTGGACAACGCATAGCTGAGAACCAGCAGAACGGTTGGGCCGGGGATCAGCAGCAAAGCGGTCGAAGCAGCCACAAAGGCAAGCCAGAGATCAAGGGACATAAGGCATCCTGTTAAACGTTTTGCACCACAAAGCCTGTGCGCTGGCGTCAGGTCAAGCCCTCGAACGATCCGTCACGAAGCGCATCAAAGCTTCAAGCGGACCGCGATAGAAGCTCCGACGCCAAACCAGTGCAAATCCGGAGGATGCGACACAGAACCCAACGCCATACCCTAAAATCTGAACCGCGCTCAGGGAACCGTTCAGCAATCCGGCTTCGTCCAGAATACCCATGCCAATCAGAATATGCGCCACATACAGCGTCAGGCTGATGCGTCCCGGTGCTGTTAGGGCTGCAGCAATTCCCAGTCGCTGAATGCGTGGCCAAAGCTTCAGCAGCAACCCGATTACGACGCAGGATGATCCGGTTCCTGCCAGGATATAGAACGGGCCGGGCGGTATCGACGCGGTACCAAGATAAGGGTCCGAGACCAGTATCCTGGGAAACAGGGCCAACACCGCGGCTCCAAATCCCCACATGATCAGGCGGTGTTGAATGCAGATCGTATGCAGTTGCGACCGCCCGATGGCCATGCCGATCAAAAGGAGAGCAGCCCATGGCAACACTGGGTGCCAGCCATTGAAAACAGCGTTGCGCAGAAAGCCGGGCAGGGTCCAAAGGTCGGTGTAGGTCAGCGTGCGCCAATCCCAACCCCGATCATAATCGAAGGTCAGGTGCGCCAGAACAGATAGCCCAACGATTCCCAGTGCCCCAAGCCACAAACCGCGTGGAGAGGATGCCAGAAATGCGGCTCCAATCAGGAAATACAACGCGTAGAAATGCAGGATATCGGCGTCAAACACCGTCATGTTGATTAGGCCGAGCACAAACAGAAACGCCGCGCGTCGAAGCAACAAGCTGACCGAGAGCCGGGCCAATCCGATCCCAATGCCTGCTAAAATGACAAACAAGGCCGCCGCGCGCCCTTCTAATGCGTCTATAAAACCAGAGGCCCAATCCTGACCCGGAACGACCTGTGCTGCGATGCGGAAGTTCACCAACACCATGCCGCAATAGGCCAGAAACCTGGCTGCGTCCAAAGCCTCGTATCTTTGCATACTGCCCTCTGATGCGGTCTCGACCTCGGTTTGACACGCCATTGTGGCGCAACTGCGGCTTAAATTCCCAACCGGGATAAACAAATCGCGAGCGCGGGCAACGGATCATTTTGGGTTCGGTACACAAGAGGTGACCTGCCCCACCGCCGCAGATAAAGATTGGATTAAACTCGCGAGTTGCGCCTTGAAACGTGGCACGTGATGCACGACCTCGGACGAAACCACGTGCAGCGCAAAGGAGTTGATAATGGTGACTGAGACGACCGCTACGAACGCGCGCACAAATTCTGCCCGGTCCGGGTTCGGGCGGCTGAAGCTGTGCCTTGTAGTGGCTTTTCTGTTGGTCGGAATGCTCTATTCAGGCGTGCTTGGGTACATCTATTTCAACCAGCAATCATTGGTTTTCAAACCCGATGGTGAATTGCCGAAACCATCAGAAGTTGGGTTAGCGGACATGGAGGTTGTGTCACTGCCCATGGCTGATGGCACTTTGCTCACAGCATGGTCAGCCCCTGCGGTGCGAGAAGGTGCGCCGACGGTACTGTTCTTTCATGGTCAGAGCGGGAACCTGAGCGACCGATCCGACAGGTTGCGCGAAATTCTCAACAGTGGGTTTGGCCTGTTCGCCCCAAGTTACCGTGGTTTTCCCGGAAGTGCCGGCGAACCTTCAGAGGAGGCGCTGATCGCGGATGCGATTTTGATGTATGACCGGCTAAAGGCCGATGGTGCCTCGGTCATTTTGCATGGTCAAAGCCTGGGGACAGGAATTGCAGCGGCCGTAGCAGCCAAACGCCCGAATGCCCGAATGCTGGTGCTTGAGGCTCCTTACACAGCGACAGTGGACATCGCGGCCGAGCGCTATCCTTTTCTGCCTGTCTCTGCCCTGATGAAGGACCAGTTTAGAACTCGGGACCTGATTGAGAGTGTTAAAGTGCCGACTCTGATCTTCCACGGAACTCTGGATGAGACCATTCCGGTTGCGCACGGTCAGGCTTTGGCCGCACTGGCAGGCGAGACCGTTCAGTTGTTCGTCATCCCGGGCGGAACGCATAACGACCTATGGTCACATGGCCTGTGGGATGAGGTGCAAACAGCCCTGTCGCGGTAGGCCGGATTACAATACCCGACCAGCCACAGCATCCAGTTTAGCCAGCAGGGCCGGGTCGCGTTTTTCAGGCGCGGTCAGGATCGCATATTCCAGCGCCCGGTCACAGCCATGAGGACAAGGCGCACGGTCCGGCCCAAGCAGATCGGGCAACCCCTTGACCAGTGCGCGCCCTTTCTCGGCATTCCCGGTCAGAGTTGCAATGATTGCGGTCACGTCGACTTCGCCATGGTCCGGGTGCCAACTGTCGTAGTCGGTGACCATCGCGATCGAGGCGTAACACAGCTCGGCCTCACGGGCGAGCTTGGCCTCGGGCATGTTGGTCATTCCGATCACGTCGCAGCCCAAGTGTTCGCGGTACATTTTGGATTCCGCCAGCGTCGAGAATTGCGGTCCCTCCATCGCCAGATAGGTTCCGCCCCGGTGGATGTTTATCCCTGCCGCCTTGCCAGCGGTTTCGCATGCATCCGACAGGCGGGGGCACGTCGGGTGGGCGACGCTGACATGGGCTACACAGCCAGTACCGAAAAAGCTTTTGTCGCGGGCAAAAGTCCGGTCGATGAATTGATCCACGATCACGAAATCACCCGGCGCCATATGCTCGCGAAATGACCCGCAGGCCGAGACCGAGATGACATCGCTTACGCCCAGCCGTTTCAGCGCATCGATATTCGCGCGATATGGAACCTCGGTAGGGGAATGCACGTGGCCGCGCCCGTGGCGCGGCAGGAACGCCATCTCGACCCCGTTCAGTGATCCCGTCAGGATTTGATCTGACGGATTGCCCCATGGTGTTTCAACAGTGACCCATTCAGCGTTCTCTAGCCCGTCAATGTCGTAGATGCCTGATCCGCCGATAACCGCAATCTTGGTCTGGGTCACTTGTTCTCTCCGGGTTGTGGTGCCTGATCCGGGATTTGTGCGCCGCAGTTTTGGGTTTGACAAGGGTCAATACGAGTTACTGCAGCGTCAAAAGGTTACGGGTTTGCGCCTGCTGCTGAAAATCACTCCACGCTGCATCAAATTGCTGCAATGGCCATGTCAGGTCCTGCGCCTGTCCATGTCGGTCACGGAAAACAAAGCGATAAGCGTCTCCGTCCAACATGGCAGCGATGATCTCATCCGCGCCGCTTCCGTCGAAGGTGCAACCAAGGCCGGTAAGGCATCCAGGGCTGCGGGTGCGCCAGACAACGCCGTCGCTGCCGTCAATGCGGAAGCCGGACGGCCAGAACAAGGTGCCTGGTTCTATTCCGAATTCGACCTGAACTCCGGTCGGGGCAGGGGTAATAAAGACGTATTGGGCGCCGAATTTTGGGCGGTACGAGAAGACCTCGGCCCGGCGAATATAGCAGCGCTGCTTCAGCGCGCCGTATTCCTCGCGCTCGTCGCAGATAGAGTTCCACACGCCGAACGATTCATAATGGGTCACGCGCCAATTGCTGGCCGTGTCATTGCCTTGCAGGTCCTGTGCGAACGCAGCCATCGGGGCTAGTAGGAAAAGTATCAACCATCGCATGGCCAATAAGTGCGTATCCGTGACGCCCGGTTCAACTCACGACTCTGCGATCGCTCGGTATGCGCTTTTTGCATAGCAGCCTCCCACCTGGTGCGGTGGCTCCAAGGTTCGATGACGGGTAGAAAGCCCCTTTCGCGCGCGCACCAACCGACAGGACATCTTATGCCCCGAGCCATGCTGGCAAGCTTTGCCAACCGTATCGCCAAACCCGACCTGCGTTGGGTGCCGGATGAGGGGTTGACCGCCTCGCGCCTGCGGATCGAGCTTTTGTCCGGCCTGACTGTGGCCCTTGCGCTGGTGCCCGAGGCTGTGGCCTTTGCCTTTGTTGCCGGTGTGCATCCGTTGGTGGGGTTGTACGCGGCTTTCATGGTCGGTTTGATCACGGCGCTGATCGGGGGGCGTCCGGGTATGATCTCGGGCGCGACCGGGGCTCTTGCGGTGGTAATGGTGGCGCTGGTGGCAGAACATGGGGTCGAGTACCTGTTTGCGACCGTCGTTCTTATGGGAATTTTGCAGGTGATCGCGGGGGCGATGCATTGGGGTCGGTTCATCCGTCTGGTGCCTCATCCGGTGATGCTGGGCTTTGTGAACGGTCTGGCCATCGTGATCTTTCTGGCGCAGCTGGGCCAGTTCAAGGTGCCCGGCACCATGGAGAACACCGGCCATGGCATGGGCGGAGGTGAGTGGCTCTCGGGTCTGCAACTCTATACCATGCTGGGTCTGGTCGCGCTGACCATGGCGGTGATCTGGGTTATGCCGCGCATCACGCGGGTTGTTCCGGCCCCGCTGGCCGGGATTGTCGTCGTTGCCGCGCTGGTGATCGGCTTTGGCTTGGACGTGCCGCGCGTCGGTGATCTGGCCTCGATCGAAGGTGGCCTGCCGCCCTTCCACATCCCGATGGTGCCGCTGACCTGGGAAACCTTTGAAATCATCCTGCCCTACGCCGTCATTTTGGCCGCCATCGGCCTGATTGAATCGCTGCTGACCCTGAATCTTGTGGGTGAGATAACGGGCAAACGCGGCGGTGCATCGCAGGAATGTATCGCGCAGGGCGTTTCCAACGTCGCAACCGGTTTCTTCGGTGGCATGGGTGGCTGTGCGATGATCGGACAGTCGATGATCAACGTGAAGTCAGGGGGGCGGACTCGCATCGCCGGGATCGCCGCTGCGCTATTCCTGCTTATCTTCATCCTTTTTGCCTCACCACTGATCGAACAGATTCCTCTGGCTGCACTCGTCGGAGTGATGTTCATGGTGGTGATCGGCACCTTCGCCTGGAATTCGTTTAACATCATGCGAAAAGTGCCTCTGATGGACGCGTTCGTCATTGTGCTGGTGACGGTTGTGACGGTGATGGAGGACCTCGCGGTCGCAGTCGTAGTTGGCGTGATCGTCTCGGCGCTGGCTTACGCATGGAACAACGCAAAACGCATCCACGCGATTACACGTGACTCGGCGACCGAGAAAGGCGCTAAGGTATATGAAATCCAGGGCCCTCTGTTTTTCGGGTCGTCCGACGGGTTTGTCGAACTCTTCGATGTCTTGAACGACCCTGAAACCGTAATTGTGGATTTCGCCGAAAGCCGCGTTGTCGATCAATCAGCACTTCAGGCCATCGAGAACATCGCTGGAAAATACGAAGCCGCAGGCAAACGGGTCATGCTGCGCCACCTGAGCCGCGATTGCCACAAACTGCTGAACAAGGCCGGCCATCTGATGGTCGATAGTGATGATGACCCGGATTATGAAATCGCGGTGGACTACTCTGTCCGCACCGGCATTCTGGGTGGCCACTGAGGCTGTAGGGAGGCTCTGCCTCGCGCTCCGGGGTTGTTACAGCCAGATGGATATAGGATCCCTAGCTTCATCTGGCTAAAAATACCTCGGGGGAGACGCCCGCAGGGCGGCGGGGGCAGAGCCCCTTTTTGCGATCAGTCATCGGGACGGTTGAGGGAAAACAGTTCCGTGACCACGGAGTAGTCACGGTACCCTAGCCGTGCCAGCGGCTGGAATGTGGTGACGTCGAATTTACCGTCTTTCAAACAGTCGTCTCTTAAATGCACGCCAGTTACTTCTCCGAAGACAACGCGGTTTGCTTCTCCGGGCAGCTTCACGATCTGGGTCAGCTTGCATTCAAGGGCAGCAGGCGCCCCCTGAATCCTGGCGCAAGGAATGGTTTCACACTCTATTGCAGTCAAACCTGCATGGTCGAATTCATCCACGTGTTTCGGCAATCCCGCAGAACTTGCGTTCATTGCATCCCGATGCGCATGCGCCACGACATTCACACAAAAAACACCTGTGGCTTCGATGTTGGCGATACTGTCTTTGCCACCGTCCTGATCTGGTTTCGTGCCCGTCGTGGCGAACATAACCTGCGGAGGAGTATATGCGACGCCGTTAAAAAACGAATACGGGGCCAGATTGTTCACTCCATCCTTGTCGCGGGACGAGATCCAGCCGATCGGGCGTGGCGTGATGATGGCGTTGAAAGGGTTATGCGGCAAACCGTGGCCGTCTTCGGGGCGATAGAACATATGTACTCCAAGCGTTTGCCCAAGGCCTAACGAAGTGCTAGGGCGAATTCCAGCAAGGAAAAGAGGGCAGGGGTGCAGCAATTCGCGATCAAGCCGGAGGAACCGGACGATTGGTGGGAGGTCGAGGCTTTGTACGACCTGTGTTTCGCGCCGGGGCGCGAGGCATTGTCCTCGTACCGTTTGCGTGATGACGTGCCACCTGTTTCCGGGCTTTCATTGGTCGCACGGGATGGGCAAGGGATTTTGGCAGGAGCGATCCGGTTCTGGCCCGTGCATGTCGGGGGTCATGATGCCCTGCTTTTAGGGCCCGTCGCCGTGCACCCAACACACCAGGGCGAGGGTTTGGGCGGATTCCTCATTCACGAAGGCCTGCAAGCAGGGCGCGAAAAGGGGTGGCAGCGCGTTATGCTGGTTGGTGATGCGCCTTATTACGCAAGGTTCGGGTTCTCACGTTTGGAACACATCAAGATGCCTCCGCCAACCAACCCAGATAGGGTTTTGGGCGCGGAGCTGACTGAAGCGGCATGGTTTGGAGTCACGGGTTCGGTGATCCGATGGTCGCGCTGAGCTATTGAAAATCAGACAACAAGTTCCGATGTTTCTGTCAGGAGGATTTCATGCAGGACATCGCTCTTGTAGAAAAACTAGATACAGAGGCCGAGTTGGATCGGCTTGCCGCGCATTACAAATCTGCAGGGGGTGCTGGCGTCAAACTGCTCAACAGTCTTGGCGGATCGGCTGAAACCTTGCTGGATCAGCTGCCAGACCCGGTCAGGCGGGGGCTGACAGGCGCGACTGAACAGGCACTATGGGCTGCCATGCACGCGGCAGAAGGTTCGCGCCGTGCGGTGCCGGATCAAAAGCCATGGGTAAACACAGCCGTGACCACAGTAATGGGCGCGGCAGGTGGGATAGGCGGTGTGTCGTCCGCATTGATGGAGCTGCCAGCGACCACAACAATGCTGCTTCGTGCGATACAGGGTGCCGCCGCGTATGAGGGGTTCAATCCTTCAGAGGACGGAGTGAAGTTTGATTGTGTTCGCGTTCTTTCGGCTGCCGGGCCACTTTCATACGATGACGGCGCCGATCTGGGCTTTTTCTCGGTCCGCCTGACTCTGACAGGGCCGGCCATGCAAAAGCTGATTGCTGCCGTCGCGCCGAAACTGTCAGTGGTTCTGGGGCAAAAGCTTGCGACGCAATCTATTCCTGTCCTTGGGGCGTTGGCTGGCGGCGGGACGAACTTCGTGTACAGCCGGTATTACCAACAAATCGCCCGGGTCCATTTTGGCTTGCGCCGCCTTGCCGTTGACGCCGACATTCCTCATGATCAGCTTTTACGTAAGCTCTCTGCGCGAATGTAGGATATTGGACAGCGCATTGCTTAACCGTGATGCGACAGCGGTGCCCATACGGTTACCTGCAGCCATAGAGGTATTGATATTGCGCTGATGGGCGGTATCTATTCCGCATCTGAAGTCTGGACGGATCATGATTCAATACGCGTTGAAATGCAGTAACGGTCACAGTTTTGACAGTTGGTTTCAATCGGCTGCAGCTTACGACAAGCTGGCAGCTGCAGGGATGGTGTGCTGTGCTGTTTGTGGTAACAGCGAGGTCGAAAAAGCGATTATGACGCCGCGTGTCCGGCCAGCCCGAACCATTGAGGCGCGCTCGGAACCCTCTGAATGTTCGGAAAAGTCGGTGGATATGGCGACGCCTACACCGGATGTTGAGCAGGCTCTTGCCGAACTACGTCGCAAGGTCGAAGAGAACTCGGATTATGTCGGCAAGGACTTTGCCAGTGAGGCCCGCAAAATTCATTTGGGTGATGCGCCCGAGCGGGCGATCTATGGCGAGGCCAAACCCGAAGAGGCAAAGGCCCTGATAGATGACGGCGTTCCGGTGGCGCCTTTGCCATTTGTTCCAACGCGAAAGACCAACTGACCCATGCATATTGTGATCACCGGAGCAGGCCGTGGAATCGGACGCACTCTGGCGGATCGTTATCGGGCGCAGGGGCATAATGTGACCGGAACCGCTCGCGATGGCAGTGCCGAGATCGTTTTGGATGTCACAAAGCCTGACCAGCAGCGCGCGATGGCGTCACAGCTTAGAGACACTGCCGTCGATCTGCTGATCTGCAATGCTGGTGTCTATCTGGATAAGTCGGAAAGCATCGCGGGTTACCCGGCCGAAATGTGGGCTCAGACATTTGCGTCCAATGTGACCGGAGTATTTCTGACAGTTCAAGCGCTTTTACCCAATCTGCGCAAGGCCAAGGGGAAAATCGCCATCTTGTCTTCGCAGATGGCCTCGCATACGCGGGCGCCGGGTGGCAGCTATATTTACCGCTCTTCAAAGGCGGCTGTGTTAAATTTGGGTCGTAACCTGTCAACGGACCTTCGTCATGACGGCATTGCTGTTGGAATCTATCATCCGGGTTGGGTTCAGACAGATATGGGCGGGCCCGCAGCTGAGATCACCGTAGATCAGGCCGTGGATGGCCTGATAGATCGGTTCAAAGACCTGTCTTTGGAAAATACGGGCTGCTTTGATACCTTTGACGGCCAAGCGCATGCTTACTGAGCGGTCAGGGCAGCCGTCGGGATCTCATAAACTTCGCCGGGATCGACGAAGATCACCATGACATTGCCTTGCGTCTCATAGCTAAGGCGCGCGGCTGAATTTGTTGAATCCGGCACGCCATCGGTGAAATAGATGTTGCGGACTTCGCCGTTGCCCATTCCAACAGCCAAAGTTATTTGCCCATCGTCATGGCGGCGCAGCTCGGCATTGCAGCTGCGCAGCGGCTCTCCGGCATTTGTTGCGCAAGGGACAGTTCCCAAAGCATTTTTCCCGTCTGTTCCTGCCAGTGTTGAAACCTGGGCCAGCGCTGGTGTGGACAATAGAGCAAAGACAAGAGCAAGACGGGGCATGTTGGATTTCCTGAAATAACGGATGAGAGCAAGCTGACACCGCTAGGAGCGGTTGTAAAGCGACCGTACGACGCGACCGAACAGGTTTTGAACACTTGCCCTTAACGCCCCCCTGACTTAAGACGCACGGGATCTGAATTCCAAGGCGCGGAGACGACTGCCCCCATGCCCTTACTCGTGATGAAATTCGGCGGCACATCCGTCGCCAACCTGGACCGTATCCGCCGTGCGGCCAAGCGTATCGGCGTTGAAGTGGCAAAAGGCTATGACGTAATCGTCATCGTCTCGGCCATGTCCGGCAAAACCAACGAGCTGGTGGGCTGGGTGAACGAAACCTCTCCGTTGTTCGATGCGCGCGAATATGATGCTGTTGTGTCCTCGGGCGAGAATGTGACCGCTGGTCTGATGGCGTTGACGCTGCAAGAAATGGATATCCCTGCGCGCAGTTGGCAGGGCTGGCAGGTGCCGCTGATGACCACCAGCGCCCACAGCCAGGCCCGAATTGAGGAAATCCCGACCGACAATCTGAATCAGAAGTTCGGCGAAGGCATGCGGGTTGCCGTGGTCGCCGGGTTCCAGGGCATCAGCCCCGAGGGTCGTATCACCACGCTGGGCCGCGGCGGTTCGGACACGACGGCGGTGGCCTTTGCCGCAGCTTTTGGTGCCGAGCGGTGCGACATCTATACGGATGTGGACGGCGTCTATACCACCGACCCGCGAATCTGTGAAAAGGCGCGCAAGCTGGACAAGATTTCGTTCGAGGAAATGCTCGAACTGGCCTCGCTGGGGGCCAAGGTTCTGCAGACCCGCTCGGTCGAGCTGGCGATGCGCTACAAGGTGAAACTGCGCGTTCTCTCAAGTTTCGAAGAACAATCCGACGAGGCCGGCACGCTGGTCGTCGATGAGGAGGATATCATGGAATCCAATGTTGTGGCCGGTGTGGCCTATTCCCGCGACGAAGCCAAGATGACCGTCGTGTCCGTGGCCGACCGCCCCGGCATCGCCTCGATCATCTTCACCGCGCTTAGCGATGAAGGCGTGAATGTGGACATGATCGTTCAGAACATCTCGGACGAGGGGCGCACGGACATGACCTTTTCCTGCCCCACCGATCAGGTGGCACGCGCTGAAAAAGCCCTGTTGGCGATCAAGGATGCTGGTGAGCTGAACTACGCCGAATTGGTCGCTGACGAAGACGTCTGTAAGGTTTCGGTGGTTGGCATCGGCATGCGGTCACAATCGGGTGTTGCAGCCAAGATGTTCAAAATTCTCTCGGATGAGGGGATCAACATTAAGGTCATCACAACTTCCGAGATCAAAATTTCCGTGCTTGTGGACAGGAAATACATGGAACTTGCGGTTCAGGCACTGCATGATGCCTTTGAATTGGACAAGGCGGCCTGAGCGTTTCAGCCAAGGGTCTTGCCTGACGCACTAATTTGGGTGGGCCATGGCGGACGGTACCGAAACAGAATCTCGTAAGCTGCTGGGGCGGCTGCGCGAAGAGATGGCGAGCGAGGCCGCCGGTCAGGAACGTCTTGACCGGATCACCAGCCTGATTGCGGATAGCATCAGGGCCGAGGTGTGCTCGATTTACCTGTTCCGCGATGAAGACACGCTTGAACTGTGCGCGACCGAGGGGCTGGCACCCGAAGCCGTTCACCAGACCCGGATGCGCATGGGCGAGGGGCTGGTTGGGCGGGTCGCCAAATCCGGCCAGATCGTCAATACGGCGGATGCACCTTCAGCCAAGGGCTTTCGGTATATGCCCGAGACGGGCGAGGAGCGGTTTTCGTCTTTCCTTGGTGTCCCGATTCAGCGCCTGGGCGAAAAGCTGGGCGTTTTGGTGGTTCAGTCGCGGGACGCGCGGGAATACTCAGCCGATGAGGTCTACGCGCTGGAAGTGGTGGCCATGGTTCTGGCCGAAATGGCCGAGCTTGGCGCCTTTGTGGGCGAAGGCGCGGCCTTGTCGCCCCGTCATCAGCAATCTGTACAGTTGACCGGAGGGCCGGCGCAGGAAGGATCTGCCGAGGGTCATGTCTGGTTGCATGAGCCTCGTGTCGTTGTCACCAACCCGATCGCCGAAGATCCACACCGCGAACGTGAACGCCTGATCGAAGCGGTGGATGAATTGCGGGTGGGCGTCGATAAGATGCTCGAGATTTCCAAGGATGGCGATACCGAGCAGTTGCAGGTTTTGGAAGCCTATCGGATGTTTGCCAATTCCAAAGGCTGGATGCGCCGGATGGAGGAAGACATCGCGCGTGGCCTCAGCGCCGAGGCCGCCGTGGAGAAAGAGCAGTCTCAGGCCCGCGCTCGCATGGGCCAAGTGACAGACCCTTATTTGCGCGAACGGCTGGCCGATCTGGATGACCTGTCGAACCGTCTGCTGCGTATTCTGACGGGGCAGGGCAATACAAATGGCACAGATCTGCCCCCTGATCCTATCCTGATTGCGCGCAATATCGGCCCCGGCGATCTGTTGGAATATGGCCGGTCACTTAAGGGCATCGTGCTTGAGGAAGGCTCGGTCGGCAGTCACGCCACCATCGTCGCCCGCGCGCTGGCGATTCCGCTTGTGGTGCATGTGGGCCGCATCACGACCGAGGCGCTGAATGGGGATCATATCCTGGTCGACGGCGACAACGGCACCGTGCATCTGCGCCCCGAAGATACGGTGGTCTCGGCCTTCCGCGATAAGATCGCGATGCAGGCGAAGGCGCAGGAACGCTATGCCTCGATCCGCGAAACCCCGTGCGTAACCCGCGATGGTGAGCGGATCAATCTGGTGATGAACGCGGGACTGATGGCCGATTTGCCGTCGTTGAACAATTCCGGCGCCGAGGGTGTGGGCCTGTTCCGGACCGAGCTGCAATTCCTGATCCGCACGCAGATGCCCAAACGATCCGAATTAGTTACGCAATATCAGCGCGTACTGGATGCGGCGGGCGAAAAGCGGGTCGTGTTCCGAACGTTGGATATCGGTTCGGACAAGGTGTTGCCCTATATGAAACACGTGGCCGAGCCCAATCCTGCGCTGGGTTGGCGCGCGATCCGAGTGGGGTTGGACAAGCGCGGCGTGATGCGCATGCAGTTGCAAGCGCTGCTGCGCGCCGCCAACGGCCGCCCGTTGTCGATCATGTTCCCCTTCGTTGCACAGGCGGATGAGTTCCGCGAAGCCCGTTGGGAGGTCAACAAAACCATCGAACGCGAAAAGCGTCTGGGTCACGTCCTGCCGGAAAAGATCGAAGTAGGGGCGATGCTGGAAACGCCTTCGTTGGCTTTTGCGCCGCAGAAATTTTTTGACGAGGTGGACTTCGTCTCGATCGGTGGCAACGACCTGAAACAGTTCTTCTTCGCCGCTGACCGCGAAAACGAGCTGGTGCGCCGCCGCTATGATACTCTGAACGTCAGTTTCCTCAGCTTCATCGAGCGTATCGTCGAGCGCTGCAATATCTCGAACACTCCACTTTCGTTTTGCGGTGAGGATGCTGGTCGCCCGGTCGAGGCTTTGTGCCTGGCCGCTATGGGCATCAGGTCACTGTCGATGCGCCCGGCCTCGATTGGTCCAGTCAAAAGCGTGTTGTTGCGCGCCGATCTGCAATCGCTGCGCAAGATTATCGCGGATGCCCGGCACCGTGGTGAACAATCCGTGCGACCAGCAGTGATGGAATGGCTACGTAATCAGGGGTGATCGCAGCGCCGCAGGGGGCATAATTCAAATCTGGTGTTGATTTTAACGCCGGTTTTGACTAGTTGCACGGTAAATGTTAGCGATAACATGTCTGGCGATGCCATTGAATCTGAAGGAGCCCGTCGATGGTTTCACGCGTTATTCCCGTTAACCCCTTTGATCTGGTGCTTTTTGGCGCGACCGGGGATTTGGCGCAGCGCAAGATTCTGCCCGGACTTTATCATCGATTCGAGGTTGGCCAGATGCCGCCTGACGCACGGGTGATTGGTACAGCGCGGTCTGACATGGACAGTGACGGGTTCCGCGAGCAGCTTCGAGCGTCGATGCAGGAATTCGCACCCGGGTTCAAAAAGGATGTCCTGGATCGATTTTTGGCACAGGTCGAATATGTGCCGGTGGACGCTTTGGGTGATGCGGGGTGGTCGGATCTGGCCAAGACCTTGCGCCCCGATGTGGTGCGCGCGTTCTACCTGTCCGTCGGGCCCAGCTTGTTTTCCGGGATTGCACAACGCTTGAACGATCACGGACTTGCGACGCCGGACAGCCGTATCGTGGTCGAGAAGCCGTTTGGGCATGATTTGGCCTCGGCCAAGGCGCTGAACGAAGGGTTGCGGGCTTGCTTTGAAGAGCATCAGATTTATCGGATCGATCACTATCTGGGCAAGGAAACCGTGCAGAACCTGATGGCTTTGCGTTTCGCCAATTCCCTTTTCGAGCCGCTGTGGAATGCCACCCATGTCGACCACGTCCAGATCACCGTGGCCGAAACCGTGGGGGTCGAGGGGCGGGGGGCCTACTACGATCAGTCTGGTGCAATGCGGGACATGGTCCAGAACCATCTGGTTCAGTTGTTGTGTCTGACCGCGATGGAGCCACCCTCGAAATTCGCGCCCAACGCGGTGCGCGACGAGAAGGTCAAGGTGATCGAGGCGCTGGAACCGGTCGAGCCTAAAGACATCGCCCGCGGTCAGTACCGCGCCTCGGATGGTAAAAACGGCTATGTCGATCATGTGGGCGATCCGGCCAGCCGCACCGAAAGCTATATCGCGTTGAAGGTTCATATCGGCAACTGGCGCTGGGCCGGCGTGCCGTTTTACCTGCGCACGGGCAAACGCCTGCGCGCGCGCGAGTCCGAGATTGCGGTGTTCTTTCGCGACCCGCCGCATACGATTTTCCCGAATGTTGGCCCTCTGCACGGCAACGTGCTGGTGATCCGTCTGCAACCGGACGAAGGCATCACCCTGCGCACCACGATCAAAGACCCGGGTCCGGGTGGGTTCCGTTTGTCCGACGTGGCGCTGGACATGAGCTTTGCCGAGGCGCTGGGCGCGGATGCACGGGCGCAGGACGCCTATGAACGGCTTGTCATGGACGTCATTCGCGGCGACCAGACCCTGTTTATGCGTGGGGACGAGGCCGAGGCCGCCTGGGCTTGGGTTGATCCCATTATTCAGGGTTGGGAGGACCGCGGCGACCGGCCTGCACGGTATGATCAGGGAAGTTCCGGACCCGAAGAAGCCTTGATGCTAATGCATCGCGACGGGCGCCGTTGGCGTCAGATCGGAGGATAAACATGGTTCATTCTGTAATCACCGACGTCACTCAACGTATCATCGACCGCAGCGCCGATCTGCGCGGCCCTCACTTGGAACGGATGGAACAGGCCAAGTCCAAAGGCCCGGCCCGCGCGCACCTGTCCTGTAGCGGTCAGGCCCACGCCTATGCGGGCGCGGGCGAAGACCAACAATCAATGGCCACCGGAACAGCGGGCAATCTAGGGATCGTCACCGCTTACAATGACATGCTCTCGGCGCACCAGCCGTTCGAGCGTTACCCGGCTCTGATCCGCGATGCGATCCGCGCAGCGGGTGGTACGGCGCAGGTCGCGGGCGGCGTTCCCGCCATGTGCGATGGCGTCACGCAGGGTGAGGCGGGGATGGAGCTGTCGCTGTTCTCGCGCGATGTGATTGCGCTGGCCACCGGCGTGGCACTCAGCCACAACACCTATGACGCTGCTGTTTTCCTGGGCGTCTGCGACAAGATCGTCCCCGGCCTGATCATCGGGGCGCAGGCGTTTGGCCATCTTCCCGCTGTTTTCCTGCCCGCAGGTCCCATGACCAGCGGTCTGCCGAATGATGAAAAGGCCAAGGTCCGCCAAAAATTCGCGACCGGAGAAGTCGGCCGCGATGAGCTGATGAAAGCCGAAATGGCCGCCTATCACGGCCCCGGCACCTGCACCTTTTATGGCACCGCCAACACCAACCAGATGCTGATGGAGTTCATGGGCCTGCACCTGCCGGGCTCCAGCTTCGTCAATCCCAACACACCCCTGCGCGATGCCCTGACCGAGGAAGGCGCGCGCCGCGCCCTGTCTCTCAGCGCGCTGGGCAATCACTATACGCCCGTGTGCCAGATCCTCGACGAACGCGCTTTTGTGAACGGGATTGTCGGCCTGATGGCCACAGGGGGTTCTACCAACCTGCTGATCCACCTGATCGCCATGGCCCGCGCGGGCGGGATCGTGCTGGACTGGCAGGATTTCTCTGACATTTCCGCCGTGGTGCCTTTGGTCGCGCGGGTCTATCCGAACGGTTTGGCTGATGTGAACCATTTCCACGCCGCAGGCGGGCTTGGCTATTGCATCGGCACTTTGTTGGAGGACGGCCTGCTGCACCCCGATACGCTGACGGTCGCAGGGCAGGGGCTGCACAATTACACCAAAGAACCCAAGCTGAAAGATGGCGAGTTGGTCTGGGAAGAAGGCGCGGGCCAAAGTCTGAACGAAAAAATTCTCCGTCCGGCCAGCGACCCGTTCCAACCCACCGGTGGCCTGTCACGCCTGACGGGCAATCTGGGAACGGGCGTCATGAAAGTCTCGGCCGTTGCCCCCGAACATCAGGTGGTCGAGGCACCGGTCCGCGTGTTCCACGACCAAGACGAGGTGAAAGCCGCGTTCAAGGCTGGAGAGTTCACTGGCGATGTCATCGTAGTCGTCCGCTTTCAAGGGCCAAAGGCCAACGGAATGCCTGAACTTCATTCTCTGACGCCCATGCTGTCGATCCTGCAGGGCCGAGGCCACAAGGTCGCGCTTGTCACAGATGGTCGCATGTCGGGCGCATCCGGCAAGGTCCCCGCTGCGATCCATGTGGTTCCCGAGGCGCTGGACGGTGGCCCCATCGCCTGCCTGCAAGACGGCGATATCCTGCGCGTTGATGCGGTAAAAGGCGATTTGGAAATCCTGACGCCCGGCGTGTTGAACCGCCCGCCCGCCACCGCCGACCTCAGCGCCAATCAGCACGGCGTGGGGCGCGACCTGTTCGGAGCCTTCCGCCAGAATGTCGGGTCCGCTGACACTGGCGCCAGCATTTTCGGAGTGTAAAACATGTCCAAAACCCAACACACCCGCGAGATTTGCGCATTGGCCCCGATCGTGCCGGTTCTGGTCGTCGATGACGCTGCTCAAGCACGGCCTCTGGCCGAGGCGCTTGTCGCAGGTGGCCTCCCCGCGCTGGAGGTCACATTGCGCACCCCCTCGGCGCTCAGTGCGATCCGCGCCATGGCGCAGGTGCCGGGCGGTGTGGTCGGCGCAGGCACGCTGATCACCCCCGAAGACGTCCGCGCCGCGAAAGAGGCAGGTGCTCAATTCGGTGTCTCACCGGGCGCAACCGATGCTTTGATCGCAGCGTGTGAGGCCGAGGGCTTGCCGTTACTCCCCGGCGCTGCCACTGCGTCCGAGGCGATGCGTCTGCTGGAACAGGGCTACGACATGCTTAAATTCTTCCCGGCCGAAGCGTCCGGGGGCGCCCCGGCGCTTAAGGCTATTGGCGCGCCCCTTCCGCAAATCACATTCTGCCCGACAGGTGGCGTGTCTCCGTCAAATGCACGCGATTACCTGTCCTTGTCGAATGTTGCCTGCGCAGGCGGTAGCTGGGTCGCGCCCAAACAAATGGTCATGGATGGCGACTGGACCGGCATCGAAAAACTTGCACGTGAAGCGTCGCAGCTGATGGATTGACGCCGCGCCGGACGTCACTAAATTGGGCGTCAATTCAGACAGGTTGACCCCATGACAAACCACATCTCTCTCGCGCAGGGGCGCGAGTATCTGGCCATTCCTGGCCCCTCAGTAATGCCCGACGCAGTGTTGCAAGCGATGCATCGGCCTTCGCCCAATATCTACGATGGCGAACTGATCGAGATGATGCCCACCCTGACCGCCGACCTTAAACGTGTGGCCCGAACCGACCACCATGTGGCGATTTACATCGCCAACGGTCACGGCACGTGGGAGGCAGCCTTGTCCAACGTGATCGCCCCCGGCGAAACGGTGCTGGCCCCTGCGTCGGGTCGATTCACCTATGGCTGGGCAGAAATGGCCGAAGGGATCGGGGCCACGGCGCAGGTAATCAATTTCGGTACATCCTCGGGGTGGGACTTCGACCTGATTGCCGAGGCCCTCGGCGCCGACAAAGCGCATGAGATCAAGGCCGTACTGGCGGTGCATGTGGATACGTCGAGCTCGATCCGCAATGATATCCCGGCTCTGCGGGCCCTTTTGGATAACCTGAACCACCCGGCGCTGCTGATGGCAGATTGCATCGCATCGCTGGGCTGCGACAGGTTCGAGATGGACGCCTGGGGTGTCGATGTCATGGTCACCGCCTGCCAGAAAGGGCTGATGACCCCGGCTGGCATCGGTTTTGTCTATTTCAATGAAAAAGCCGCTGCCAAACGCGCCACAATGCCCCGCGTTTCACAATACTGGGACTGGATACCCCGCACTCAACCCGAACTGTTCTACCAGTATTTCAATGGCACCGCGCCGACGCATCATTTGTATGGGCTGAGGGCTGCGCTCGACCTGATCCACGCCGAAGGGATTGAACATGTCTGGGCCCGCCACGAACGTCTCGCCACAGCTATTTGGGCGGCCTGCGAGACATGGGCCGATGGTGGAGCCCTCCACCTCAATGTCGCCGACCGTACCGACCGCAGCCATGCCGTCACCGCGCTGCGCCTGACCGACGGGCAGGGAACCCCGCTGCGTCAGTTCACTGAAACCCAACTTGGCCTCACCCTTGGAATCGGGTTGGGGATGGAGGATTGGGACGGCTGTTTCCGCCTTGGCCATATGGGTCACGTAAATGGCCAAATGGTGATGGCGATGCTTGGCGGGATGGAAACGGCCATGGCAGCCCTCAACATACCTCGCGGCACAGGCGCGCTGGAGGCCGCTGCCGCGATCTTGGCCGCGTGAACAGAGGGTCCGCTCTTCATCTGGCCAAAAATATCTTCGGGGGGAATCGCGCATCGGCGCGATGGGGGGCAGACAGCCCCCCCTATGCGATCAGCCGCCCCGCGCTACAGCCAATGCCTCTGGCAGCGCGGCTGCAAACAAATCCAGATCAGAAACCGCACCACAGCTGACCCGAATGCAACGGTTCTGGGGCGCCACAAATGGCATCCTAACAAAAATACCCCGAGCGACCAGTGCCTCCAGCACAGCCTTGGCAAAAGCCCCGTCCCGGCCACAATCGATTGCCACGAAATTCGTGGCCGAAGGCAAGGCTTCCAACCCATTGTCCCGCGCGATCTGTCCAATCCGATCGCGCGCGTCGGTGATCTTCGCCTGAACCCGCTCCAACCATTCGGCATCCTGCAGTGCCGCCAGCGCACCGGCTTGCGCCGCGCGATTCATCCCGAAATGGTTGCGAACCTTGTTGAACGCCGAAATTAAACCGGGCGCAGCAATCGCATATCCCACCCGCGCACCCGCCATGCCATAGACTTTGGAAAACGTGCGCATTCGGATCACCCTAGGATCACCGGCATCAATCGGCGCAGCAGTACCTTCTGGCGCGCATTCTACGTAGGCTTCATCCAGCACCAATAAACATCCTGCGGGAAGTTTCTCCATTGCAGAAACGATGTCTGCGCCCATGTGCCAACTGCCCATCGGGTTGTCTGGATTGGCCAAATAAACCAACTTGGCGTCAACCTCTGCCGCCTTTGCAAACAACGCGTCAAGGTCTTCATGGTCACCACGATAGGGTACCTTGTGAAGGATCCCTCCGAACCCGGCCACGTGATAGTTAAAAGTCGGATACGCCCCGTCCGAGGTCACCACCGCATCGCCGTGACCAACGAACAAGCGCACAAGATATCCAAGAAGACCGTCAATTCCTTCCCCCACGACGATATTCTCAGGCGCGACGCCGTGATGGTCGGCCAAGGCGTTACGCAGATCATAGTTCTCGGGATCGCCATACATCCAGATGCCAGTGTCGGCCATCGCTTCGATCGCCCGTGGTGAGGGGCCGAAAACGCTTTCATTCGCACCCAATCGGGCCACAAATGGTGCGGCCTGCTGCCGCTCCTGCGTTTCGGGGCCGACGAACGGCACTGTGGCAGGCAAAGACAGAGCAAGAGGAGTGTATCGAGGTTGGGTCATGTGGGCAGATAAACGTAAGGTCACCCGTCAGGCAAGCTTGTGTTCCAAACCGTCGCCGCGCAGTCTGCTTGCAAGGCAGCGGGAGGAACATTCATGCGCATCGTATTCGGCCTGATTCTGATCGGGCTTGCCTATCTGGTATTCTGGCCGGTTGATGTTGATCCCGTTGCATGGGAGCCCTCAAAAGCCCCGGAATTTTCCGGCGAATTCGCGGAAAATAACGCGCTGGACAAGCTGGAGCTGATCCGCCTGCCCGAAGATGCAGAGGGCCCTGAAGACCTTGCAATCACGGCAGATGGGGCGATCTACACGACTTCGTTGTCCGGTGCGCTGTACCGCATTGATGGAAACACGCCTGAAAAAGTGGATGAACTTGGCGGTCGCCCGCTGGGGCTGAAGGCCGGACCGGATGGGGCGCTTTACATTGCCGACAGTTTCCGTGGTCTGATGCGCTGGACCGGCCCCGGTACGCTGGAAACGCTGGTTTCCGATATTGCGGGTGCGCCGGTGATTTATGCCAATCAGCTGGATGTGGCGCAGGACGGCACGGTCTATTTCTCGAATTCTTCCGATCGGTTCGACCCCGAGACAATGGGCGGCACCAAGCCAACCTCGGTACTGACCATCTGGGAGCAGTCGGATACAGGCTATGTGGCCCGACGCAATCCTGACGGCAGCACCGAGAAAGTGGCTGAGGGGTTTGTCTATACCAACGGGGTTGCCCTGTCCCCGGACGAAGACTTTCTGCTGATCGCCGAAACCGGTCGCGCACGCGTCCACAAGCTGTGGCTACAGGGTCAGAAATCCGGCCAGCGCGAGGTTCTGTTGGATAACCTGCCGGGCTATCCGGACAATATCGAGGCGCAGGGCGACGGGACCTACTGGATGGCGTTCGCCAGCCCGCGCGTGCCAACCGAGGCGCTTATGCCTTATCCATTTCTTCGCAAGGTGATCTGGCGACTTGGGCCAATGGTAAGGCCGGCACCGATTCACAGGGGAATGCTGATTCAGTTCGACGGTGAAGGAAACATCCTTCAGAACCTACAAGATCCGGGGGGGCGGCTGGGCATCACGACCGGTGGCCGGGTCGTGGGGGAGGATTTTTATGTCATGACGCTGGATTCGCCGTGGTTCGGTCGGATGTCTGCGTCAGACCTGCCCCCACGTTGATCTGGAACTTGACGAGCCTTCGGGGCATTGTTGTGCAAACCTGAATTGAGAGGCCTGCATGTCACGCGTATCCGTCGAATACAAAGATCATATCGCCCACGTCACGCTGACACGCGGCGACAAGATGAACGCGCTGGATGATGCGATGATCAAAGCCATCCTGAACGCGGGTCAGGAAGTGGCCGCCTCGGACGCGAGGGCGGTAGTCCTGTCGGGTGAAGGCAAAAGCTTTTGCGCTGGGTTGGACATGGCCAGTTTTGCCAAGATGGCGCATATTGATCCGTCGGAATGGTTGATGACACGCAGCCATGAAGACGCGAATGAGATGCAGGAACTCGCTTTGATCTGGCGGCGTTTGCCTATGCCGGTGATCTGTGCGGTCCAGGGCGTGGCCTATGGTGGTGGTTTGCAGATCGCGCTGGGCGCAGATATCCGGATTGCCCATCCCGACACCAAACTGGCAGTGATGGAGATGAAATGGGGCATTATTCCCGACATGGGGGGGATGGTGTTGCTGCCCAAACTGGTGCGCACGGATGTGCTGCGCCTGCTGACCTATACTGCGCGACCCATCGGCGCGGCGCAGGCGGAGGAATGGGGACTGGTAACCAAGCTTTCAGATGACCCGCTGACCGAAGCGATTGCGCTGGCTGAAAACATCGCCGGGCAAAGCCCCTCAGCCGTGCGCGCCGCAAAGCGCCTGATCGACTTGGCCGAAACTCAACCACGTGCCGAGGTGCTTTTGGCCGAATCCTCAGAACAGGTGGAGTTGATCGGCAAGCCTGAGCAGATGGAGGTCATCGCAGCCCAGATGCAAGGCCGCAAGCCGGTCTTCAAGTGATCACCGCATGAAGGCGCGTCGCGCATCGCGGGCCATGTTATAGCGCATTTCCAGATCTGCGATGCGCGCCATCGCCCGCTTGCGGGCCTTCGGATCGGTCAGCTTGGCATAGTCCTTGCGGGCGGTATCGAGGTCTTTCTTGATCGCAAATTCCTGGGGCAGAACACCCGCCTGTGCCATAATCCTGTGACCAGCTGCGATAGCTGGATCGCACTGCGCATCGGACGAACGATCAGGCAGAGGTTTGCCTTCCCCCTCAAGGCCCTTCAATTGCCCTTCGGCTTGCGCCTTCCTGATCTGGCGTTCAATGAGTTTTCCAAACGATCCAAACATGGGCTGATAATAGGTCAGAGTAAGGCTAAGCGCTAGCGGATGCGGTTCGACACCAGATAGGCGAGCCCCCCGGCCAGCAAGCCCCAAACCGCTGCCCCCAGACCAAAGACCGAGATACCCGAGGCCGTGATCGCAAAGGTCAGAATAGCGGCCCCGCGCTCGGTCGGAACCTCCAGTGCGGCGGCGGTGGCGTTGGCCAGCACTGCGATCAGCGCAATTCCGGTCAGGGTGCCCATCAGCAGCGGATCAGCGTGTAAAGCAAAGCCGGTTATGGCCACAGCGAACACGCCGAAGATGCAATAGAACACGCCCGCCATCACTGCCGACCAATAGCGTTGGGTAGGGTCGGGGTGACTGTCCTCGTTCGAACACATTGCAGCGGTGATCGCAGCCAGACAGGTGGCCGGAGCGCCAAACGGCGCCGACAGGATGCTGGACGCGCCAACGGACGAAAACAACCGACCGGATGCGGGGTCATAGCCAAAACTGCGCATCACCGCGATACCGGGGATGTTCTGAGTGGCCATAGTGACGATGAAAAGCGGGACGCCGATTCCGATGACCGAGGCCAACGAGACTGTGGGCATCGTCCACACCGGGGCCGACACCCATTGCGCTGGCGCTACCGATGCCTCACCCGCGTTCAAGATGACCATGATCGCCGCGGCCACCACAGCTGCGGGCACGGCAAACAGGCGGTTGATCCGACCGGCGATGAACCATGTCAGGATCACGGGCAGCGCCTGCCAGGGCAACTCTACAGCGGCTTTGAATGGGACGATACACAACGGCAGCAACACGCCGCCCAGCATCGCCTGCGCCAGTGTTGTGGGGATCGCGGCGGCGAGCCGGCCCAAGGGTCTCCAAAGCCCTGCCAGTACCGTCAACGCGCCTGCGCACAGGAAGGCTCCGGTGGCCTCGGCAAACCCGGCGGCGGGCATGGCGGATACGGCCAGCAGCGCAGCGCCCGGCGTGGACCAGGCTACGCTGATCGGCTGCCGGTACCACAGGCTTAACCCGATTGCCGTCAGCCCCATCGCAATCGCCGCCATCATCAAACCGGACGCGGATTGCGCCGCCGATGCCCCCATCGCGGCCAGCCCTTGCAGCACGATTGGGAAGGAACTGAAAAAGCCGACAATCGCGACGACCAACCCGGTCGAGACGGTCTGGAGCGGAGGGGCTGCGCGTGTCATCTGGGCCTCGGGCGTTGTCATGTGCCAGAGCTAACAAGCCTTTGAACCACGCGGCAAGCCCTTTGATGGCAAAAGAAAACCCCGCCAAAGGGGCGGGGTCTGCTTTAGTGTATATGCCTGAAGATCAGGCGATCTCGGCCAGACGGGCCAGCGCCTCGTTCAGCTTGGCCTCTTCTTCCTCGCGGGCGGCTAGGTTGGCTTTGGCTTCCTCAACCACCTCTTCCGGGGCCGAGGCCACGAATTTGGGGTTGTTCAAACGTCCGCGCAGACCGCCCAACTCCTTGGCCAGTTTACCCTTGGCTTTCTCCAGCCGTTCCTTTTCGGCACCAATGTCGATGATATCGGCCAACGGTAGGCCGAAAGAGGCCCCGGGAGCGGCGATCGAGATGGTGCCTTTAGGCAGTTCATCGGCCTTGGTCAGGCTGTCGATCCGGGCCAGACGCTTGATCAACGCCTCGTTGCGGTCCCATGCGGCTTGGCCATGGGCGTCGATTTCCGTCACCAGCATCGGCACGTAAAGCCCTGCCGGAACCCGCATCTGGGCACGGGCCGAGCGGGTGTTTTCGATGACCGAGATCACCCAGTTCATCTCACGATCCGCATCGGCATCGACCAGTTCGGTGCCATACGTCGGCCAGTCGGCGTGGACGACCATTTTCGCGCGGTCGGCGGTCAGCCCCCAGAGTTCCTCGGTGATGAACGGCATGATCGGGTGCAGCAGGACCATGCACTGATCCAAAACCCAGCGCATGGTGGCGCGGGTTTCGGCCTGCGCCTCGGCGTCGTCGCCTTGCAGCAGGGGTTTCGACAGCTCCACGTACCAGTCGCAGACCTTGCCCCAGACAAAGGCATAAAGCCCGTTCGCGGCGTCGTTGAAGCGGTAGCTTTCCAGTGCCGCGTCAACCTCGGCCCGCACGCGGGCGGTTTCGCCGATGATCCAGCGGTTCACGGCGGCTTTGGGTTTCAGGTCGGCCACGTCCAGTTGCGGGACGGTGTCGGTGAAGACCTCGTTCATCTCGGCAAAGCGGACGGCGTTCCACAGCTTGGTGCCGAAGTTGCGATAGCCGGTGATGCGGTCGCGGGACAGTTTCAGGACGCCGCCGATGGCCGCCATCGAGGCGTTGGTGAAGCGCAGCGCGTCGGCACCGAATTCGTCCACGATCTCTAGCGGGTCGATGACGTTGCCGGTGGTCTTGGACATCTTCTTGCCCTTCTCGTCGCGGACGAGCGAGTGCAGGTAGACGGTGTGAAACGGGATTTCGTTCACCACGGCTAGTTGCATCATCATCATACGGGCGACCCAGAAAAACAGGATATCCGCGCCGGTGATCAGAACGTCGGTGGGGAAGTAGCGCTCCAATTCCTCGGTTTGCTCGGGCCAGCCGAGCGTGCCGATCGGCCAGAGGCCGGAGGAGAACCACGTGTCGAGGACGTCGGGGTCGCGCCACACCGGATAGACCAGCTTGGTCGGGTCTTGTTCGACCGCGTAATGGGCAAGGCTTTCAGCGAACTGATGGATCGCTTCATGCTTGTCTGCGACTTCGATGACCGTCGCGTGGCTCAAAGGGCTAGGAATGTCAGCGTTATCGTCGAGGAATTTTTCAGTGACGGCCTCAAGGCTTGCAGCACATTCCATGACATTGCCACGATGCAGCATGCCGCCTTCGTTCAGCAAACGGCCCAATTCGACCAGATCAAGGTTGCCGTCGTTTTCGTCATCCTTGAAGTTCTCGGCCGACAGATCGAGCCCATACCAAACCGGAATCTGATGCCCCCACCACAGCTGGCGCGAGATGCACCAGGGCTCAATGTTTTCCAGCCAGTGGTAATAGGTCTTTTCGCCCGATTCAGGGATGATCTTGACCGTGCCGTCCTTGACCGCATCCAGCGCGGGGCCGACGACTTTTTCGGCGTCCACGAACCACTGATCGGTGAACATCGGCTCGATCACCACTTTTGAGCGGTCACCGAAGGGCTGCATGATCGGTTTACTTTCGACCAGCGGCACCAGCGTCGCCGGGTCGCCATCCTCGCCCAGCTTGGTGCCCAGACGCGGGTCATCCGCGCGGGTCATCACGGCCAGACCGTCGGCAGTGATTTCCTCGACGACCTTCGCCCGCGCCTCAAACCGGTCGAGGCCGCGCAGGTGATCGGGGATCAGGTTGATCGCGTCGATCTCGTTCTCGGTGAATTCGCGACCACGCGCGTATTCCTGTGCCTTGTCGGCCTCATCGGCATAAGGCGCGCCATCGGCCCGCATCGCGCCTTTGGTGTCCATCAGGCGGTACATCGGAATGCCGCCGCGCTTGGCGACCATGTTGTCGTTGAAGTCATGCGCGCCGGTGATCTTTACCGCGCCCGAGCCGAAATCGGGATCGGGATACTCATCGGTGATGATCGGAATCTGGCGGCGATGTTCTTTCGGGCCAACCGGGATTTCGCAGAGTTTCCCGATGATTGGGGCGTAACGCTCATCCGACGGATGAACCGCAACCGCGCCGTCTCCCAGCATGGTTTCGGGGCGGGTCGTGGCGATCGAGATATAGTCGCGCTCTTCCTCAAGCACGACGTTCCCATCCTCGTCCTTTTCGACATAGGTATAGGTCTCGCCCCCGGCCAGCGGGTATTTGAAGTGCCACATGTGGCCGGGCGTTTCGATATTCTCGACTTCCAAATCCGAGATCGCAGTCTCGAAATGCGGGTCCCAGTTGACCAGCCGTTTGCCGCGATAGATCAGGCCCTTTTCGTACATATCGACGAAAACCTTGATCACCGCGTCGTGAAAATTCGCAGAATTTTCGTGGCCGGTACGCGGATCACGCGGCGCGCCCGCCATGGTGAAGGCGTTGCGCGACCAGTCGCAGCTGGAGCCCAGCCGTTTCAGCTGTTCGATGATCGTGCCGCCATATTCGCCTTTCCATTCCCAGACCTTGTCCAGAAACGCCTCACGCCCCAGCTCACGACGTCCCGGCTGCTGGGTGGCGGCCAGCATCTTTTCCACCTGCATCTGCGTGGCGATGCCGGCGTGGTCCTGACCAGGCTGCCACAGCGTGTCGAACCCGCGCATCCGGTGCCAGCGGGTCAGGATGTCTTGCAGGGTGTTGTTGAACGCGTGGCCCACGTGCAAAGCGCCCGTCACGTTGGGCGGCGGGATCATGATGGTAAAACTTTCGTCGCGCGAGCGGTTCGCGCCTGCCTTGAAGGCTCCGGCCTGTTCCCAGGCCTTGTAAATGCGGGCCTCGGCCTCGGCCGCGTTGAATGTCTTTTCCATCGCCATGGGTTGCGTCCTGCGTCATCAATCTCGGGTCAGCGATTGCAATAGCGAATGCGCGCAGGAAGGGGAAGGGTGCGTGTGCTATCCGGCCTGTGCAAAACGGGCGTGGAAGTAGTCCTGCACCCTCTGATAGGCTGGTTCGTGGAAATCCAGCGTTAGCAGAGAGTGATCCTTGCCCTCATATTCCTGCGTTTCAAGGTCGTCACCAAAGGCGTCTTGCAGAGCACACATCAGCCGTTTCGGGGCCAGCTTGTCATCCGCATAACGCATTGCAAGCCCCGTGCCTTTGGCGACCATGCCCGCACGGGCTTGTGCGATGTCATCGGGGCTCATTTGCAGCTTATCGCCGCCAAAGATCGGTAAGGCGGGCTGGCTGGCGACGCCGCCCAGAACCGCGTCCTCGGCCATCAGGGTCAGAGCGAAGCTGCCGGTCAGGCACATACCGATGACACCCACGCCTGCTGCGTTGTCACGGGACTTTATCTCGGCCGCCAACGACCGCATCCAGCCTGCGATGGGGCTTTGGCGGCCTTTGAGGAACATGTTGAACTCGCGCCGGACGCAGAACAGTCGGGCCATGTTGCGGCCCATCGTGACTTTGCCATAGGTGCCGAACATATGCGGCAGGTAGACACGAAACCCCGCCCCGTTCAGGCGTTTGGCCAGATCCAGCGTTTCCGGTCCGATTCCGGGCAATTCCTGCAGGATCAGGATGGGTGGGCCTTCGCCCCCGGCATAAACGTCATGGGTTGCGGTCTTGCCGCTCGTCATCGCGGCAGAGAAAGGGAAAACGGTATCATGTGTCCAGGTCATGGGGTCTGAGGCTATCGGAATCCCGCAGAACTTAAAGTCCAAACCCCTGTCTTTTTCTGGACATCGCCCACACGCGGGCTAGGGTCGCCTTCGGAACCGCGCAGGAGGGTCGCCCCATGGAAAAATTCGGCAGAAGCCAGCCCGTCAAACGGACCGAGGATCAGAGGTTTCTGACCGGGCAGGGGCACTACATGGATGATGTTGTACCAGAAGGTGCCATGCACGCCGTGTTTGTCCGCTCGCAGGTGGCGCATGGGGTGATCACGGCGCTTGATCTGGACGCGGCGCGCGCAGCTGATGGGGTTCGGCTAGTGATGACGCTGGAGAATCTGAAAGAGGACGGGATTGACACCGTGATCAATGCGACGACGGTCAAGAACCGGGACGGCTCGCCCGCAGCAGCGCCTGCGCGTCACATGCTGTCGACCGACCGGGTGCGCTTTGTTGGGGAACCGATCGCGGTGGTTATTGCTGACACTCAAGCCCAGGCCCGTGACGCCGCCGAACTGGTCTTGGTCGAGATTGACGAATGCCCCGCCAAGCTGGACGTGGATGCAGGCGGAGAGACCTTGCACCCCGAAGCGCCGGATAATCGCGCCTTTGACTGGGGTCTGGGCGACGAGGCCGCGACCGAGGCCGCGTTCCAGGCTGCGGCGCATACTGTATCGCTCAATGTGATGGATAATCGGGTCATCATTGCCTCGATCGAGCCGCGCGGCTGTCAGGCCAACTGGGTCGATGGTCGCTTGCATTTTGCCTATGGCGGACAGGGGGTTTGGGCCATGCGCGCTCAACTGGCGCAAAAGCTGCGGGTTGAGCCTGAAGACATCCGCGTCACCACTCCGGATGTAGGTGGCGGCTTTGGTATGAAGGTGATGCCCTACCCGGAGTATTTCTGCACTGCCGTTGCAGCGAAGAAGCTGGGAAAACCCGTGCACTGGATTTCCGACCGGTCCGAGGCGATGCTGTCTGACCATCATGGCCGCGACCTGACCTCGCTGGCCGAACTGGCCTTTGATGCCGATCACCGGATCACGGCCTATCGCGTTCACAGCAAGATCAATCTGGGGGCCTATAACAGCCATTTCGGGCAGGCGATTCAGACTAGCCTGTTTAGCAAGGTTTTGATGGGCGTCTACGACGTCCAGACGACCTATCTGCGGGTCGAAGGGTTCTTTACCAACACCACACAGGTCGATGCCTATCGCGGTGCGGGCCGCCCCGAGGCGATTTATGTGCTAGAGCGCGTGATGGACCGCGCCGCGCGCGAACTGGGCGTGGACCCGTGGGAGCTGCGCCGCAAGAACTTCATCCGCCCCGAGGCGTTTCCCTACACCTCGGCCACCGGCGAGACCTATGATGTGGGCGACTTCAACATGATCCTGTCCCGCGCGGGCGAACAGACTGTGGGGTTTGCCGCCCGCAAGGCCGCCGATGCCGAACGCGGCCTGATCCGGGGGCAGGGCCTGTGTTACTATATCGAAAGTATTTTGGGCGATCCTTCCGAGAACGCGAAAGTGGAGTTCTGCGAGGATGGCACCGTGAACCTCTATGTCGGCACCCAATCGAACGGGCAGGGGCATGAGACGGTTTATGCCCATTTCTTGTCCGATCAGACCGGGATTCCGGCGGACCGGATTAATGTGGTGCAGGGCGACAGCGATCAACTTCCTCATGGTGGCGGTACTGGTGGGTCTCGGTCCGTTACGGTGCAAAGCACGGCCACACTGGCGACAATCGACGTCATGATCGCCGCATTCACGCCCTATCTGGCCGATAAGATGGGTGTGGAGGAGAGCGATGTGACCTTCGATCACGAAACCTTTCGCGCGTCGGGGTCGAACCTGACGCCTACCCTGACCGAGGCCGCGGATATGGCCCGCGCCGATGGCCGTACTGATCTGCTGCAACATCACGCGCGCGCCAACCTGGATGCGCGCAGCTATCCCAATGGCGCACATGTTGCCGAAATCGTCATCGATTCTTACACCGGAGAAACCTGGGTCGACCGCTATACAGTGGTCGATGATTTTGGTAACCTTATCAACCCGATGCTGGCCGAAGGGCAAGTACATGGCGGTGTGGTCCAGGGGATCGGACAGGCGCTGACCGAGCGTGTTGTGCATGATGCGCAGGGGCAACTGCTCACGGCTTCGTTGATGGACTATGCCTTGCCGCGCGCCGCCGAGATACCCATGATTAAGTTTACCTCGGCGCCGGTTCCGTCAACTTCAAACCCGATGGGTATGAAGGGATGCGGTGAGGCAGGCACCGTGGGCGCGCTGGCCGCAGTGGCAAATGCGGTTCAGGATGCGCTCTGGGATCACGGGGTGCGACAGGCGGATATGCCTTTCACACCTCAAAGAGTATGGGAGTTGCTGACGCATGGATCTGTCGCGGCTGAGTAGAAAGGTACTGGGATGGCTCGGACGGCCTCTGCGGTCCGAACACTCAGCCGAGTCGCGCCACCGTGAACCGATCAGCCATGTGATTATCCTCGACGGGACCATGTCGACGCTGGAACCGGGGTATGAGACCCACGCGGGCCAGACCTTGCGCCTGTGTTGTGAAATGGGCAGCAAGGTTTCTGTCTTTTACGAATCCGGGGTGCAGTGGGAAAGCTGGAGGTCCTCGCTGGACGTGATGATGGGGCGGGGGATCAACCGCCAGATCAGGCGTGCTTATGGCTATCTGGCATCGCGCTACAAACCCGGCTACCGGATTTATTTCATCGGCTATTCGCGCGGAGCCTACGGCGTACGCAGCCTTGCCGGGGTGATCGATTTGATCGGGTTGCTCAAGGCCGAACACGCGACCGAGCGAAACATCAAACAGGCCTATCGTCATTATGAGTGCAACGCCAACGGCAAGGCGGCGGCTGAATTCCGGCAAGCCTTCTGCCACGAGGATGTGGCGATCGAAATGGTTGGTGTCTGGGACACGGTAAAAGCGCTGGGCCTGCGCTTGCCGCTGCTGTGGCGCTGGGCCGAAGAACGCCATTCCTTTCACAACCATCAGCTCGGCCCCGCCACGCGCCACGGCTATCACGCCATGGCGCTGGATGAGACCCGCGAGGTGTTCGAACCGGTTTTGTGGAAATGTACCCCCGATTTCAAAGGTCATGTAGAGCAGGTCTGGTTCCGCGGTACGCACGGGGACGTCGGCGGCCAGTTGAACGGGTTCGAAGAGGCCCGTCCGCTGAGCAACATTTCCCTGATTTGGATGCTGGACAAGGCCGAGATGCACGGTCTGCCTCTACCTGACGGGTGGCGCGAGCGGTTCCCGATCAATACATCGGCGCGGTCGGTAGGCACATGGCGCGGCTGGGGCAAGATTTTCCTGCTGCGTAAGTACCGAAAAGTGGGGCGCGACCGGTCCGAGCGACTGCATGTCTCGGTCTCGCCGGATGATCTGCCGGGGTGGGTGCCGATTCCGGATTTGCCGTCACATCCGGCGCAGTGAAAGTTTGAAGTTGGGCCAGTGCCTCCAAGATTACCGGAACCTCAATGTAGGGGTTTATCCCAATCTTACTTCGCCTTGCTCGTAAGCTACTGTACTGATATCCTTACTATACGCTTGGCACATAAGCTGGGCAGTGGAGATTTCATGTTTACGATTGCGGGAAACCGCTAAGTCCTCAATTAAGGACGACCAAGCCAAATAGTGCCTGCACGAAAGTGTTAGGCTTTCATTTTCGCATGGCTCGTGAACGCTCTAACTGACATCACCGATGCATGAGCTTTGCGCCCGTCACAGCACGCGTATTTGCTTGATTGACGGCACGAAGAAAGACGGAAAATCAATGAAAATTCGACTAACAAAGCAAAACGATATCGCTGCCTTGCAGGAGGTGCTTAACGGCACAGAGCTGTTCTCCAGTGAAATGCTCCCTGACATGGTGGATGGATTTCTATCCGACGGTCAAAGCCTCGAGATTTGGCTGACATGTGAAAAAAACAGTAAGGCTGTTGGGTTTTGCTATGCTGTCCCCGAGGAACTTGCCGAAGGTGCATGGAACATGCTCGCCATCGCAATTCTGCCAACCGAGCAGGGTAAAGGTTTTGGCGGCGCCATCGTTAAGCATCTAGAAGTCGAACTCAAGAAGCGTGGACAACGCATTTTGATAGCCGACACTTCGGGTTCAGACGAGTTCGCAAAGACACGCGCGTTTTATCGCAAAAACGGCTACAGCGAGGAAGCTCGTATCAGGGATTTCTGGGCGGCGGGGGATGACAAAGTCGTTTTCTGGAAGTCGCTGATCTAATCCCCAGGTGTCGTTCTTGACCTGTCCTCAGACAGGTCAGTTTCACGTGTTTGCCCAACTTGGTAACGGCAGTTACGTCATGCACGTCCGACGCCTTGACTTGCAACACCCTCGCAGCTTTCTGCGAGGGTGTCTTTCTTGTCAGAGTCCGTGATTTTGCAAAACTGCCGATAAGAGGGTCTGAGAAACGGCTAAAGCCTTTCCACATCCCACAATACAGAATTGGGTTCTGTCGTTCCCAATCACCGCCGCCGGTCGCGGCGTGAACTCATGGGCTGGAACGCCACGCCCACATGCGCCTCGCAATAGGGTTTGCCGGCTTCAACCGGCAGGCCGCAGAACCAGAAATCCTCGGTCGCGGGGTCGCCGACGGGCCATTTGCACGTCTTCTCGGTCAACTCCATCAAGGTCAGCTTCTTGGCCTTTTTCTCGACCTCGTTGACCTTGGCCAGCGCCTCGGGGCTGATCTCATTGGCTGAGGGCTGCGGTGGCAGGGGCTGACCGGCTGGGATGATCTGGCGGCGGGCGGGCACGGCGGGCTTCGCCTCGGCCGCCGGGGCAGGCGCGGGGCGCGCGGGTTCGGTCTTTGGTGCAGGTTTCGGCTTGGCCTCGGCCTTGGGGGCTGCGGGGGCGGGTTTTTCCTTGGGCTCGGCCTTGGCGGGGGTGGCTCCGGTGGCGCGGTTCGACAGACCCAGACGGTGGACCTTGCCAATAACCGCATTGCGGGTCACACCGCCCAGTTCCTTGGCGATCTGGCTGGCCGACTGGCCCTCGCCCCACATCTTTTTAAGCAGCTCTACACGCTCGTCAGTCCAGGACATCATTTGCCTTTCAAAAGCGGAAAGCGGCCCCGGATTCGGGCCGCCTTGGGAAATCGTCTCAGCCCCCTATTTTAATCACTGCCGCCCGAGTTACAAGCGGTCTTCGAATCAGGTCAGAGGCAGAGCATGCAGATTCCCGCAGAACACACCGAACGTCGCTTTGGCAGGGTCAACTGGATGGGTCTTTACACGCTGTCCAGACGTGAGACCCTGAGGTTCATGTCCGTTTGGACCCAGACTTTACTTGCCCCGTTGGTCACTGCCGGATTGTTTTTGCTGATCTTCAATATTGCCATCGGCCCCAGTCGATCAGCAGTGATGGGGGTACCGTTTTTAACTTTTCTGGCGCCAGGGATCATGATGATGACGGTGATCCAGAACGCGTTTGCCAATACTTCCTCTTCGATGATGGTTGCTAAAGTACAGGGCAACATCGTTGACACCCTTATGCCGCCTCTGTCACCGTTGGAAATCCTTCTGGGCTATCTGGCCGGAGCCATCGTGCGCGGGGTGCTTATCGCATCGATCGTGGCCGTTGCGCTGGCTTTGGTGTTGGGAATCGTGCCGAAATATCCTCTGATCGCGCTGGTATTTGTTGTCTTCGGTGGAGCATTGATGGGTGCTTTGGGCTTATTGGCTGGGATTTTTGCCAACAAGTTCGACCAGATGGCCGCGATTACCAACTTCATCGTGACGCCTTTGGCCTTCCTGTCAGGCACGTTTTACTCGGTTCAGGCATTGCCACCAGTGCTTAATGTCCTCAGCCATGCAAACCCGATTTTCTACCTGATCGACGGATTGCGCTTTGGAATGATCGGGGTTTCTGACAGCCCAGTATGGGTAGGGGTGGTGATCTGCGGTGTGGCTACGCTCGTGATTGGCGGTTCGGCGTGGACAATGCTGCGGACAGGCTACAGATTGAAATCGTAGAAGCGGAAAATCTTTAAAGTGAGAAAATTTGGTTAAATGTTAACGGCTTGTGTGTTAGGCGGTCGTTGCAGATAACAAGGCGCGGTCTGAAAGGCTGAACATGCAGGAATTGATTGTTGGGGGCGACTTTGAAAGCCCCGGTATTTCGAATGCCAGCAATTTCCAGATTTTCGGATCCTATGGGTCATGGACAGGCACGGAAATTGAGATTGGCCGCGAAAACCTGTTTCTAAACACAGGCGATACGACGAACTTGGTTCTGGAACTGGATGGGAACCGAAACGAAACCTCTGTCGCGGAACAAACCTTTACAGTCACTGGTGACAATAAATCCGCAACACTGAGCTTTGATATCGCAGCTCGTCAAACCGGCAGCGGTGGCCCTTTTGATGATCCTGTGTTGGTCGAAGTTCTCGATTCCAATAACAACGTCATTTTTACGCAGACCGTGACGCCGACTTCTGACGGGTCATTCACGCGGGTAGAGTTCAATTTCGATTTTGGCGCCGAAGGCGACTATACTTTGCGATTTACCGAAGGGGGGGATGACAACAGCCTTGGCAGCATCCTCGATAATATTTCGCTTATGGTCTGTTTTGCCGCCGGCACGCGGATCAAAACACCGCGCGGTGATGTAAACGTCGAAGACTTGCGGGTCGGTGATCTTGTTTCGACGTTGGAAGGTGAAGCAAAACCGATCCGGTGGATTGGCTCTAGAACCCTGGATCGGTTTGATCTTTTGGCCAATCCGAACATGCGTCCGGTTCTGATCCGCCAGGGCGCTCTGGGGCAGGGGATGCCCAATCATGATCTGAAAGTGTCACCACAGCACCGGTTGATGCTGCGATCCAAGGTGGCTCAACGGGTTTTGGGCGACGCGGAGGCGCTGGTTCCTGCCAAAAAGCTAACTCACCTGCCCGATATCGACGTTCAGGCGGACTGCACTGAAGTCCAATACTTTCATTTTGTCCTGGAAGAGCATTCGATCGTCATTGCTGAACACGCCTACACCGAGTCGCTGTACACCGGAAGCGAAGCGCTAAAGATGCTGGGTCCTGACGCTTTGGAAGAGCTGGCATTCCTTTTCCCAGATCTGGCCGTTACCCAACCGACACCTGCACGCCCATTGCACTCGCGCGGCAAGCTAATCGAAAAGATGTGCCTGCGGCTTGTGCAAAACCAGAAACCGGCGGTGGAGCTTGCGCAATGACCTCATCGTCTCTTGTCGAAGGCGGCACCACGATAACGCTTGAGACGGACCGGACGCTGCTGACCTTGGCTGCCAAGCTCGCTGAGAAACAAAGGATGTCGGCGCAGGACGCCATTGGCGAAATCGAGCAGGCCTATACAAGTGCCGCCGAGGCCGAGCACGGCCCCGAATATCTGTTCTGGGCAAAGATTGGAAAAGATGGTGCGATTTCTGTCGCTCAAGTCCTGAAAATTGTTGAGGTATTGACTGATCAATACCGCGAAGTTGCTCTTTCAGACGTAAGAAACAATTTCCCGGATGCACAGATTGGCCAGTTTGTTGTCAATGCAATTGACCCGGTCCACCCACCTAAGGTCGCGCATTGGCTCAGCCCGCGCGCCACGGATATCAGCGGTTTGGATCTTTCCTTGAGGTGATCGGGGGGGTGGTACGCGCCTCGCGCCAGACCAGCACCAGTCCACCGGACAGGATGATGGCAGAGCCGGTCAGGCTGACATAATCCGGCACTACCCGAAACACGGTAAAATCGTAAAGCGCAGCGAACACCAGGGTGGCATAGCTGATCGGCGCCACAAACGACGCATCGGCGCGTGCCAAGCCATTGACGAAGCACGCTTGCGCGCAGGCCATCAACACGCCGATTCCCGCCAATGCTGCCCATTGTTCTGATGTAGGCGTTCGGAAAACGAAACTGACTGCGACTGAGGCGATCGTTAGTCCCATCGCGTTGTTGATCAGCAGGATCTGCAATGGCACCTCGCGACCCGCAAGTTTTTTAATGAAAATTAGTTCCATCCCGATTGATGCAGCAGCTGCCAGCGCCAACAAGGCCGCAGGTTGAAAGCTGTCGGGCGTAGGGCGCAGCAGAACGAGAGCCCCGGCCAGAGCGACGGCGGCGGCGAGCCAGCGCCATGGGCCAATGCTCTCTTTTAGGAGTGGTATGGCCAGGATCATCGCAAAAACCGGGTTCAGGAACGAGATCGCCGTGGCATCCGAGATTGGTATATACGCAACGGAAGCAAACATCAGCGTGATGCCGACCCACCCAAAGCTGGTGCGCCCGATATGTAGACCCCAATGTGGACGACTGAGGCGCGGACGCAAAACGCCAACTGTGCAGGCGATCACCAGAAATGCGAACAGAAAGCGGCCGTGGCTTATCTGCATCGGGTGCAGGGGCGGGCCAAGCTCGTCGGTCCCAAGAGCTTTGGCCAGGAGGGTTGTTCCTGCCAACAGCGCACTGGCGGCAAGGATCAGAAGTGCCGCAAGGGGCGGGTTGTGGCGCGCAGGTGTCATGCTCAAGCGGTGGGGCACTCTCGGTCAAATGACAAGTGTCAATTTCACACAACAATCGCATTTTGAGCCGTGCGCAATTTTGGGGTTCCCTGACCGGGCGCGCCCCGCTATACGACGGGCATGATCAAAAACGCGCATATTCTGCTACTCCGACGCCGACGCATCGCTGCGTAACCGGCCAGTTTGATCTATTGCGCTGTAAATCCGCGCAAACCTCACCAAATCAGTTGACGACTAGGGCCTTCGTGTATCACTCACGGGGCTTAACATATCGAAAAGGATGATCCGATGATCCCGTCCGTTCTGCCGACCTATAACCGCGCGCCCCTGACCTTTGTGAAGGGTGAAGGCGCTTGGCTGACCGAGGCGGATGGCCGACGTTTTCTGGACCTCGGCGCCGGGATCGCGGTGAACGCGCTGGGGCACGCGCATCCGGCGCTGGTCAATGCGTTGACGGAACAGGCGCACGTGCTGTGGCATGTCTCGAACCTTTATCACATCCCACAACAGCAGGCGCTGGCCGACAAGCTTGTTGAACATACCTTTGCCGACACGGTGTTCTTCACCAATTCCGGGACGGAATCGTGCGAGTTGGCCGTGAAAATGGCGCGCAAGCATTTCTACGACAAAGGCCAGCCCGAGCGGGTCGAGATCATCACCTTTGACGGCTCGTTCCACGGTCGGTCTTCGGCCGGGATCGCAGCGGCCGGGTCCGAGAAGATGACCAAGGGCTTTGGCCCTCTGCTGCCCGGTTTCGTACATGTCACGTTCGGCGATCTCGACGGTGTGACCAACGCAATCACCGCCCAAACTGCTGCGATCATGATCGAGCCGGTGCAGGGTGAGGGCGGTATTCGTCCCGTGCCAGATGCAGAACTAAAAGCCCTGCGCCAGATTTGCAACGACAACGGCCTGTTGCTGATCTTTGACGAAGTGCAATGCGGTGTTGGCCGCACCGGCAAGCTGTTCGCCCATGAATGGGCAGGTGTGACGCCGGATATCATGATGGTCGCCAAAGGCATTGGCGGAGGCTTCCCCTTGGGTGCCGTTCTGGCTACCGAGGATGCGGCCAATGGCATGACTGCGGGCACGCATGGGTCGACCTATGGCGGCAACCCACTGGGCTGCGCCGTGGGGTGCGCGGTGATTGACCAAGTATCGACGCCTGCATTTCTTGAGGGTGTGAACCGCAAGGCGGGCCTGCTGCGGCAAAAGCTGGAAGGTCTGATCGCCGATCATCCTGATGTATTCGAAGAGGTGCGTGGCGCCGGCCTGATGTTGGGTCTGAAGTGTAAGCCCACCAATATCGACGTGGTGAACGCAGGTTATGACAACGAAGTTATCACTGTGCCTGCCGCCGACAACGTGATCCGCCTGTTGCCACCGCTGACCCTGACCGAGGACGACATCGCGCAGGCCGTGATCCGTCTGGAAAAAGCGGCCGCGCAGGTTGCTGCAAACATGGCCTCGGCCTGAGAGATACTTGAATAAAAAGTGACATGATATGAACCACTTCCTTGATATCCACAAAACCGACGCCGCCGCGCTGCGTGGCATGATTGATCAGGCCAGCGCAATGAAACAGGCGCGCCTTGGGCAGCCCAAAGCGGCGCTGGATGATGAACAACCGCTCAAAGACCGTATGGTCGCGCTGATCTTTGAAAAACCCTCGACCCGGACACGTGTGTCTTTTGATGTGGGCGTGCGCCAGATGGGCGGGCAGACAATGGTGCTGTCCGGAAAGGATATGCAGCTGGGCCATGGCGAAACGATCGCCGACACCGCCCGCGTGCTGTCGCGCTATGTGGACATGATCATGATCCGTACATTTGACGAGACGATCCTGACCGAAATGGCTGAATATTCGGACGTGCCCGTTATCAACGGCCTGACCGATCGTACCCACCCCTGCCAGATCATGGCCGACGTCCTGACTTTTGAGGAACACCGTGGCCCCATTGCGGGTAAAAAAGTGGTCTGGACCGGCGACGGCAATAACGTCTGCGCATCGTTCCTGCACGCGGCGGGTCAATTCGGCTTCAACCTGACCTTCACTGGCCCTGCGCAGTTCGATCCCGAGGAAGAATTTATGGGATTTGCCCGTCAGAAGGGGTCGAGGATCGTTGTGGAACGTGATCCGTTCAAAGCAGTTGAGGGGGCCGATCTGGTCGTAGCTGACACTTGGGTCTCGATGCATGACAGCCAATCCGCCAAGGAGCGTCGCCACAATCTGCTGCGCCCCTATCAAGTCAATCCCGAACTGATGTCCCATGCCAAGCCCGATGCACTTTTCATGCACTGCCTGCCTGCCCACCGTGAGGAAGAAGCCACGTCCGAGGTCATGGACGGCCCGAATTCGGTGATTTTTGACGAGGCCGAGAATCGTCTGCATGCGCAAAAGGCAGTCATGCGCTGGTGTCTGGGCGTTTAACGTCTGGAAACATCCCAGACGCGTAATCTGACGAGCGTTCGCGCGCTCGTCAGTAAGATCAAAACGCACAGTATGATCTTGCTCATGATCTCCATCGTGCCTTCGATCAGTAGCGCGTGGATGATGCTGCCTGCGATAGTTACTGATGCCAGCGTGGTGTGCGTCAATCGCCAGACCCGAAATCGAAGGGCTGTGCGCTGACGCAATATCCCCAACGCAGCGGCCGCGAATGCCGTCCACATCGCGATCACGCCCCAAGCCGAGAATGGCGTGGGCGACGTGAAGGTGAGGGCATCAACGACGTCCGGCGGGCTGGTGATCCATAACCCTCCGACGTGGATCACAATCGCGCCCACCAATGCCATCCCAACCCAGCGATGCAGATGGCGGCTGAACACAGGCGTAAGACCGGGCAAGTCTTTTGCGGCCAATAGTGGCTGCAACAACAAAAGGCTCAGGCAGGAGACACCCGCAAAACCTGCCGCGATATAGACCGGATCCCGCCACGCGAGGTATGGGCTGAACCCAGCGGCAATGACCGGGATGAAAATGACGGCGATCAGAACCGCCCAAATCGCCGTGATCTGACGCATGTATCAGGCAGGTTGAAGTACGAAATGTGCGGCAAGTGTTTTGTCCCTCGCGCTGGACATCACCGGACGCAGGAACACCGTTTTGAATTCACCGCTGTCATAGGCAAGATGGCCATGCGGTTGGCCAAATGCAGGCACAATCTGCGGCATCTCCAGCCGAAACTCTCCGTTGGCATCTGTCAACGTGGCCCCGTGGCTTTGAGGGTCGCGTTCATGGCCTTCGGTTGTATGGGCCCAGATCTGGATGCGCTGACCGGGCAGTGGCGCGCCATTGCCGGCGCGGCGTACAGTTCCGGTCATCCAGAACCCGCCGCCTCCGATCCGTTCAACGATCGGCGCGCCCGCGCGATAGTTGTTGGATCCGCCCCTCATGGAGGGTGTTGCCGCCAAGCCCTTTGCCCGAGCAGGCACAAACAGACCCGAGGCCAACACGGCCCCTCCGCCCACGATCAGAGAGCGACGGTTGAGTGATGAACGGGTCATGGAAACCTCCTGAAGCCAGCAACCATGTAATAGATAGCACGCTTGCCATCCATTCCGAGGGGTGTTTGCGAATTGTGAATTCCTTTGACGGATGGCCAGTCGGCTGCAATCCTGACCTACAGGACGTTGTTGCCCATGAGGCCAGCCACATGACCCAAACAGATCGCATCACCTCAGACGAAATTGCCGCCTTTCAGCGCGATGGGGCAGTTGTTCTAAGATCCAAGTTCTCGACCAATTGGCTTGATCTTTTGCGCGCCGGGATCGATGCCGATCTGGCCAACCCGACCGACAATTTTGCCCGTCATACCAAAGACCTGCGCGCGCCCGCGTATTTCGAGGATTACTGGGCTTGGAACAAGATTCCTCAATTCCGGGATTTCGTCCATAACTCGCCCTGTGCGTCGCTTGCTGCACAGCTTTTGGACGCCGAAGCGATCAATCTGGTCATGGACAACTGGTTCCTGCGAGAGGCGGGATCCACCTCGCGCCCACCGTTTCATCAGGATTTGTCCTATTTCGATTTCGAAGGGACAATGTGCGTTTTGTGGCTGCCGCTTGAACCCGTCACCAAGGAAAACGGGATTGCCTTCGTCAAAGGCTCGCATTTATGGGACAAACTGTTCATGCGCGTTCGTTTTGCTGATGGCCACCCAAGTTATGAACCGACCGAAGTTGCCGGGCGTACATATCATCCACCGCCCGACGTAAACGCGGACCCAGATGCCTTTGAACTGTTGCAATGGGATATGGCGCTTGGGGATTGTATCTTTTTTGACATGCGAACTCTGCATGGTGGACTGTCCTCGGTCACACCAACCCAGACGGTTCGGCGGTTTACTTTGCGAATGACGGCACCGGACGGGGTGCTCCGGTATCGTGGGGACTGGGCCAAAGGCGAACGCGCACAGTTCGAGGCCGCAGGATATCGCGAGGGTGATCGCATCGCGGGGCCGTTTTTTCCGCAGTTGTGGCCTCGTCAGGCTAGCTGATCTCATCAACTGGGTTGGGGCCAGCGCACTGGTGGTGTGCGTATATGATGATATTATTGCCGATCAATGTGCCGTACATTGCAAAAATGCACGAAACTCAGATCGCAGGAGCATAGCAATGAGTTGGAACCCGACCCACAGCCCCGAATGCATGTCCGAAAACACCTCTCTTGAGACGTTGATCATTCCTCGCGCGCGTGATCTGGGCGGGTTCGAGGTGCGCCGGGCTTTGCCCTCAGTCGAGCGGCAGCTCGTGGGGCCGTTCATATTCTTGAAGTGAATTCGAAATGACCCTACTGATTACACGGACTGAGGTTGCTCGGTGTGTGCATGAGTTGGGTTGATCTCCTCTTTCGTTCATGTCCTTTCCAGCGCCCTCGGTTACCTAACGAAACAAAGGGTAACACCGCAGGTTCACTTGACCATGATCGGCCTCATCTCCAGTAGAACACACGGAGATATCGGACCGATAACCCAGGGTGAACCTACCGATACAAACGAGAGACACGGGAATGGATGAAAGCAACACCAAACCTATCGCATTCAGCTACGTGCGATGGTCATCAGATCAACAACGCGACGGTGACAGCTTACGACGTCAGACCGCAGCTGCAGAGAAATGGTGCATTGAGAACGGCTACAACCTTTCATCATCCAACTTTGTAGACGATGGTGTGTCAGCATTTGCCGGTCGAAATGCGGGTGCGGATGGCAAACTTGGCGCGTTCCTTGAGGCCGTTAGGTCAGGGGCCATTCCCAAAGGCTCAACACTCCTCATTGAGAACCTTGATCGTCTATCCCGCGACAAGATCAGGCGGGCGAGAAACACCCTCGAGAATATCCTCGATCTGGACATCGATGTGGTCACTCTAAGTGACGGTAAGGTGTACACTCGAACAGACCTCGACGACGACCCCTTGGTCTCCGTAATGATCCTTCTGACCTTCACTCGGGCGCGAGAAGAGTCCGTTATGAAGTCGAAGCGACTAACAGCCGCGTGGGGTACTAACACCAATGAGACACTCGCAGGAAATCGTGTGCGCTCCTCTCAGACACCGGCGTGGATCAAGGTTGTTGGTGACCCCAAGACATCCCGAGAGTTCGAGGTCATCAATGACAAGGCTGATCTGGTCCGTGATGTGTTTGAGAGATTTGCCACCGGTGAACGCCCTGTCGGTATTGCCCGTGATCTGGCCGCTCAGGATGTCCCTGCGTTGGTCCGAGGGCAGTGGCGGGGGCAGACTGTAAGCCAGTTGGTACGCTCAGAGGCCGCGTATGGCACCCTCGAGATAGGCCGCAAGATCAAACCCGAGGAAAAGGACGGGTCACTACCGATTGTCAAAGGGTTATACCGCAAGGGTGACCGGGTGATCATCGACAAGGTCAGGGATTATTTCCCGAGGATCGTTGACGAGGACACCGAGCGCCGTGTGAGGTTCCGTCTCGAGCAGCGTGAGGCTGCTGGTGGTGCTGAAGTCAAGACGACCTCGCCAGTTGAACCCATACGTCGGCAGACCAAGGCGGCACTGACGGGGGTACTCAAGGTCCCCGGTACTGACAGGAACGCAAAGCGCAAAGCCTACGCTCGAACCGCTGCCTACATTGATCCGGTCTTGAACACGTACATCGGAGCCGTGTCACACATCGACGAGGTGTTGATTGACTACTGGCCTGAGATCAGGAAGGCCAACGCGGTTGAAACCACACCGGAGACAGAGGGCCTCGAGGCGGCGCTGTTGGACGCTCAGGGAACACTCGAATATCTCCAATCGAAACCAGCAGTGACACCCCGCTTGCTGCTCGCGGCAGAAGCCGAGGTCGAGCAACTCGAGACCGAACTGAAAAGGATCACCGAGAGCGCTGGTCTAGGTACGGTCGATCTTCCCCGCGATGTGAGCGAACTCGAGCCTTACGAGTTGAATGCACTGGTGCGTCGAGTTGTTGCCCGCGTAGACGTCCATAAAGGTGAGGAGATGCGCCTTTCAAAGACGCCACGCAAGCGAGCCAAAGGTATTCGAGTGCCGCACCCGGTCTATGACCTCAGCGTAACCATGCGCAATGGCATCAAGTTGACCATCGGAAAGGGCCTGAGTGGTCTCAAACCAAGGAGGGCATCAGACGACGTGATCCATTAGGCGGTTGAGAAACTACCATTCTGAATGGGTACTAAAGGCCCATCGTATCGCCCCAAATACCTACGACATCGCAAGGGTAAACATATCGTAACTATATGAAAATAAACAAATAAAATGTTGATCTCGATAGATCGCTCGGCCTATTCCGGTGTCACCAACATGCGATGGAAGGATAACGATATGACCCTCAATTACTTCGAGAACACCCAAGAAGCCCTCAAGTTCGCCCTCGATGAGAAGATCGCCGATTTGCGTGAAGAACACGCGACGGCAATGGGGTCCTTGCTTATCAATACACCGAGGCTGAGTTCTACGCTTTGGAGGGCAAGATCGACGATTTGAAGGCGGTCGGGCGCTCTATGGGCCTGAAGGATTAACCCCGTCGAGGCAATTACAGCTGACTCCTGAATGAACCCAAAACGTCTCGGCTGGTGATCTGCTGGCAGAGGCTCCGAAAACCCCTAAATCGGCACTTTGTAGGTCACCCTACCTGACACCTAATTTTTGGACCTTTATTTCCCAATGAAATCAATGGCTCATAGGGGCCAAAATCGAAGGTCGAGGGCCTGCGAGGTCGATACCATCCGCGTCGTGGAAATCGACGGGAACCTGTGGTTCGTCGCCAAGGACGTCCTCGAAGTCCTCACCATCGGTAGCGTAACGAAGGCCACGTCTAACCTTACCGAAAGTGAAGTTAGAAATTTCAAACTCACTCAAGGCCGCGCCCGTCCGAACAAGCTGATCTCCGAAAGTGGTCTCTACAGGATCATCATGCGGTCGAACAAGCCCGAGGCCCGTACGTTTCAAGATTGGGTCACTCAGGTTGTCCTCCCGGCGATCCGTAAGGACGGGGGATCACCCCGCGACCGGTAAGGGAACACGGGTGCCGGAAACTAATGTAAATCAATGGGTTAGAATTCCTGCTTGCTTATGAGACAGAGAAGAAACGAAAGTTATTACCTATAGTGTACACCTCAGGTATCACATCAGGTTCACTCCCGGTATCTCCTCTGTGTTGTTGATCGATGATGATCACCACCTTCAACAACACCCAGCGTCTACCTCGAGTTCACATCAGGTGATCGCCTGATGAACATGGTCGAGGAACACACCCCGGTATCTCCTCTGTGATGATGATCGATGATGGTCATTTACCGGTCGATGACACGCTCGGTACACTTCGTTGTAAATCAATGGGTTGGAATAGCAGCTCCCTCATAGAGAACAGATACCAAGAGATTTACCTATAGTTACACGATCAGGTTCCTCTCAAGGCTTCACAGTTCCTCGTCAGTGCACGTTGGGTGACTGTCCACCACCGATAATCAACCAACTACTGTGACCAACAATACTAATTCCTATACCGCTTCGACCTTGGTCCTTGGTCGATGATGGTTCAGGTCTCACGCGCATCCCTGTCGTCACTGACGGGTCGATGTAGTGAGACCTTTTACCGTTTCATCTCGCCCGTGCTGTCTTTGTGAGCTTGACACATGCGCGGGTTGATGGGGACGCCCTCGGCTGTTGTGGTGACTGGCTTCGGGGGCGTCCTCAATAATCCCAACGCAATGCTCAACGCACAACCCAATGAGGCCACAATGACCGTCTGTGCCTCTGCTACATGCGACAACCCACTACCTGCCTTTGAGTACATTGAAAGACTGTCCCAACGATGGGGCCTGTGTTCGCGCTGCCGGTCGGTCGTTCAGAGCCGAGGGGTTCCTCTCGGTGGTTACATCCCCGGTGGTGCTATCAACGCAGTTGCCCGGTCGGTCTTGAAGCACATCCAACCGACACCCTCAGAGATCGCTGAGGCTGTTAAGTATGCTCGAGGTACGCGTCATCGTGTCGGTTATTGGGATGATCGTCCAACGTACAGAATGGCCGCTCTGAGACATGGTAGAGCAAGAGAACGATTGCAACATCTGCTGGTCGGCAGACGCTATGAGCCGAATGCATCGGTTATCGTCAGATCATTCGTCCACCACACCTTCGCTCAGGAGTTCATTAGAACCGGTCATCGCTACAACGTCTATCTCGCCGGTGGCACGTTCATGGGTCGCCAAGGCCTGTGTGTTCCTCCTGGTCGTAAGGCCGAGGTGTTGACCGGCGATGTCCGATACTCGAAGTACCGCCTTAGTTACGCCGACTTCGCCATTGTCGGCACACACACGCTGAAGGCCGCTGAGAGGCTCGGTCTTCGTCGATCTGACCGAGACCTAACCGCACTGATTGTGACCTCCTATGGTCGCCTCCTCGCCTCTGGTGATGCGTTCCCGCCGGTCTCCGTTCCCATTCGATCTATGAAGACGGACATGCTCGGGGATAGCTTGTTCGATCACATCCTCCCGAGGTCCCCAGCGATCCCCGCGAGATACCACAAGGTAATTCGTCGCTCATCCGGACTGGTCAAAGGTGAGTGGCCCGAAGGCATCGAGCCGGTGTCCGATCTCACACCCCAACCGACACCGCCGCCAATACCGATACCACCTTCAACGCCATCCACAGATTGGCTGTTCGAGAAGACGTAAGGACCACCCAACATGCCCCCAGCGCAGCGTAAAGCGAAACCCAAGAAACCACCCCCGCAGATGTACCTCAAGACCTGCAACGCATGCGGTGAAGAACATGAGACCCACAAGCCCAAAGCATCGAGGTGCGACCCGTGCATCGCTGAGAACCGCAGGATTACCTACAAGGTCTGCATCTCTTGCGGCGCGAAGTTCCCGGCACCTCATGGCGATGAACATCATTGTTCCTCATGCGCCGAAGACCTTGGGATCGACCAAGCAGAACTCACCCCTGAACAACGCGAGATCATCAAAGCCGAAGAGACGCTCGCTCGATGGAAGAACAAGGTCGCGATCCTCGAGGCAGAACTCGACGAACGCAGCAACGCAAAACCCAAAGGGACAAAACTCATGAACGAAAAGACCAAGGCATCGGCTATTGGTGTCGCTTGGCTCGAGTTGTGCGCGAGGGACGGACAAGTCTCGGCGCTGTCGCAGATACACGAAAGGGACTTGGACGATGACACGAAGCTACGTGTCGTCCTTGCGTATTCCCGCATTCGGCTTCGCGGATACTCGGTCGAGGCAATCTCGAAGCTCAGCCCGGTACACCTGATGTCCCGCGACGACGACAAAGCGATCACCGATCTGCCATTCGTCGAAAACCCACCAACACCTCAACAAATGGCTGAGATCGAACTCGGCTTGGCGTAACCCCAAACACCAACAAAGGATCAAAGAAAATGACTACAACACGTGTAACCTTCGGCGGTGACGGCCCCGTTGAGCAATCAATGCCGTCTTCCAAATCATACGCTTCAAGCGCAGACTACGTGAGCGGCGGCGTCACCGTCCGCGACACCAACAACATGCAACGCGATGTCCACTCTCAGGGCGATCTCAAAGACAGCGACGTGATCAACGTGCAAGGCATGTCGATGAAGGTCGCCCAGGCTAAAGAACTCGGCTTGCTCAACACCGTCTTTGATGAAGGTCTGTCGATTGGCACGGCTCAACGGGCTGCGCAGGAACACGGATCGGCCACAGACGAGACGCCCGAGGAACCCAAAGGCAGCGACACGGGGCATGCTGAGTTCGACAACGTGATCGACGGGCTGAACACTTCGCTCGACGATGACATCATGTCGATGGAAGAGGCCCAAACCTATGAAACAGCGTTCGGTCAGATTGCTATGTCCGGTATGTCCGTCGATGAGGTTAGCGAAACTATGCGCGGTCTGGCTGATGGGGCGGTATCGGAACTAGACGTAGATGGCGACACTCGCGCGATGTTCTCGAGTGTTCAAAGCACAATCACCGAGGCCGCAACCCAGAGCGCAATGCAGGAACTTGGGCAAGATGGTTTCGACTTCCTGAAACAGGCATCAGACACGCATACCGGTGTTGATCGTTGCGTTCGCCAGTTTGCTCTGGACCGCGCGGCGGGTCGTGCCGATGGGATTACTTGGACCGAGTTCGCGCAACACATCCGCGAGCAGCTTGGTCACTGGCCTTCGGTATCAGAGCGAATGATTAGAACATGACCAATCTACCAGACATGGTTTGGGACACAGATATCGATCTGGTCCTGAACCGTATCCAATCCCGCACCTGTGCCGACCCCGAGTACTTCTGTGAAACCGTCGATCTTATTGAAGATGGTCGTTCACCGAAAGGGATCGGGCAATTGACGCTCTGTGAACTCGAAGCATGGGCAGAACGTGTGAAGAAAGGAACCAAGGCCGATGCTCAGGATCAAGAGAGCCGACACCTACCTGAGGACAGCGATGTTCGTTACGTTGCGCCGCGAGAAATCCACAGGGTGTATGGTTAGATACACCCATCATCCAGCCGATCCGCGAATTGATGCTGCAATCATCGACGCCGAACACGCCAAGACTGCCCGCTTCGGCATTGGCTATCACTATTTGGTACAGGTCGATGGTACGATTGAACTCTGTAGACACCCACTGACGCGTGGCGCAGTCGGTCGCGAAAACTTCACCAGAAGCCATATCCAGATCGGCGTAGTGGGGGGGCGAGACCGGGAGACCGGCAAGTTCTCCGAGACCCTCACGACTGCCCAGCGTGACGCCCTCGAGGCTCTCTATCAGAAACTCGCGGATACACTCGGTGTCCCCCTCGAAATCGACGAGAGCCTCGAGAAGTACACCCACAAACAACACGAACAAGATGAAGCTGCAGAGGCTGAACTCGAAGATCGCCTCGACCGAACCGAGGCACTGACAGTCGGCACACTCTGACACCCACCAATAACGACCCTCGACCCCCGAAAACACCTCCCGTGATCCATTGATTTTATTGGCTTTTCCAATGCCAAAATCGACCCTCCGCAGGGGTCGGTAGGTAAGTGTTGTTTTAGGGGTTTTGAGGCTTCCACAAAGGACTCCTCCAAATGGCCAACGCCATCACAATAGGTGACGCTAAACGTCACTACCAAAAACACACTCCGCTGCACGGCAGAACCCGCCAGCACAAGGCAGACCTCGACGCAATCGCGAAGGCATCCACCCCGATGCCCAAGGCCGAAAACCTGATCGTTAAACGCCGCGACGAGGTAATCGACCGGAAGATCGACGATATGCTCACGCGTCTTCAAGGCCGTCTTACCCGGCATCGCTACGATCAATCCGCAGTGATCGCCCTCGAGCATCTGACAGATGATCCACTCGATCCCCATACGCAACTACCGATCTGGCGGGACATGCTGCGCCGCTCGAAGGGAACGACCTTGCCAAAGATGGATTTCTATCGAGATGCCCGGTCGATCTTCCAGCAGCACTCATTGTTCAACCCAGCGGCTCAATGAAGCTGTTAAGATCAAGGACTCAGAAACCATGACATCCAAGACCAACCCCACACCGGCACCGCTTACCGATGACACCGAAAGCTGGAAGCGCACACTGTCTATCCTCGCGGGCATCCGTCAGGTGCGCCAAGAAATGCGTGAAGAAGCTGACCAGATCACAGCCGCATACCCCGACCAGATGATCAAACCCGGCCACGGGCAACGTGCCGATATCGTATCTGTTTTGGATGAGGGCTACGCATTAATGGTCAATGACATTCGACGAATTGCCCGCAGTTGCGGCTTGAAGATGCCTGATGAGCTGAAGTGATGAAATCACCAAGCCTCAGACACTGTGCGCTTGAACCAATTTGGGGCAGGGCGAACCTTCCATCAATGCTCAGCAAATCAGCAGTAGTCGGTGATGCTTTTCTGAGCTGACTACTGTTGATCTTTGCACCCTCAGGTGGAACTGTACCGCCAACAAACAGAGCAGGAAGACATGTACGAGAACGCGTTCAACAAGATCGAGCGGGACCTCCGCGCGGAAGAAGGCATCGCCAACGAACTGGATTATGTAGAGCAGACATCTTGGGTCCTATTCCTCAAGTATTTGCATGACCTTGAAAGCGAGCGACGCGACAGAGCTGAACTGGATGGCGAAGACTACGCGCCCATCATCGAAGGCGACTATCGCTGGGACAAATGGGCGGCACCCAAGGTTAACGGAGAGTTCGATCACAACAGCGCTCGCATTGGCGATGACCTGATCAAGTTCGTTGATCAGGAATTGTTCCCGTATCTCGCAGCCTTCCGTCAGTCCGCTACAGGCCCTCAGACGATCCAGTACAAGATCGGTGAGGTGTTCACTGAGCTGCGCAACAAGTTTCGCTCTGGGTACATCTTGAGGGATGTATTGGAGGCCGTAGACGGCTTGTCCTTTAACACACAAGCCCAGCGCCACGAACTCTCAGAGCTGTATGAAACCCGCATCCGTCGCATGGGTAATGCAGGTCGCAATGGAGGTGAATACTATACCCCACGTCCGCTTATTAGGGCAATGATCAAGGTAACTGACCCCAAGATTGGTGAGACGATCTACGACGGCGCTGTCGGCTCTGCTGGCTTTCTTTGTGAAGCCTACGACTACATGCGCACTGATAAGCTCTCGGCTTCCGACTTCGAGACGTTACAGACCCACACCTTCTACGGACAGGAGAAGAAGGGTCTCGCCTACGTCATTGGCATCATGAACATGGTCCTTCATGGGATCGAGGCACCCAACCTGATCCACTCCAACACGCTCAATGAAAACGTGATGGATATCCAAGAGAAGGACCGCCATGATATCATCCTCGCCAATCCGCCTTTCGGGGGTGGAGAACGGCGCGAGGTGCAACAGAACTTCCCGATCCGGACAGGAGAGACGGCGTACCTTTTTCTGCAGCACTTCATCCGCAAGCTGCGAGCAGGTGGACGTGCAGCAGTGGTGATCAAGAATACTTTCCTCAGCAATACCGACAACGCCTCCATCGCGCTACGCAAGGAGCTACTGGAAGCGGCTGAGCTGCATACGATCCTCGACTGTCCGCAAGGCACTTTTCAGGGTGCTGGTGTGAAGACCGTGGTGCTGTTCTTCGAGAAGGGCGCACCCACAAGAGACATTTGGTTCTATCAGCTCGATCCCGGTCGCAGCTTGGGCAAGACCAACCCACTCAACGATGACGATCTGGCTGATTTTGTGGAGCTGCAGAAGACTCGCCCTAATGGACCACAAAGCTGGATCGTGAAGCGAGCCGATCTGGACGAAGAGACGTATGATCTCTCAGTGAAGAACCCCAATGCACCTGAGGAGGCTCCTCTGCGGTCCCCTGAAGACATCATTGCAGACATGTTGGCGCGGGATGCGGAAACAGCCAAAATCCTCGAAGATATCCGGGGGATGTTGTGAAGGACAATGTAGACTTCGGCTGGGAAACGAGACCTCTCGGCGAACTCGTCGATGTTCTCGACCGGCTGAGAAAACCCATCACCAAGAAAAACCGTAAATCTGGTCCGTATCCATACTATGGAGCGACGGGCGTCCTCGATCATGTCGATGGTTTTCTGTTCGATGAGCCGTTGGTTCTGATCGGCGAAGACGGCGCAAAATGGGAGGCGGGTGCAAACTCTGCATTCTCAATCCAAGGGAAGACTTGGGTCAACAATCATGCTCACGTCATTCGCCCACACCGGGATACGGTTCTAGATGATTGGCTAATCTACTACCTGAACGGCGCTGACCTGATGCCCTTCATATCAGGAATGACTGTTCCCAAACTCAATCAAGGCCGCCTCCGAGAAATCCCGGTTCCCGTCCCACCCATCGAAGAACAACGGAAGATCGTTGCAATACTAGACGAGGCCCTCCAGGGTCTGGCTCGCGCCAAGGAGAACGCTGAGGTTAACCTGCAGAATGCGCGGGAGTTGTTTTCGGCCGCACTGCGCACCTTCTTCGCTGAAAATCGCGAAGATTGGCCGATGCAAAACATCGCTAGTGTATGTAGTGATTTCGGCAGAGGTAAATCTCGGCATAGACCCCGGAATGACCAACGCCTGTTTGGCGGCGATATGCCATTCATACAAACCGGCGACTTGAGCCAAGCCGATCATTTCTTGCGGGAGTATAGTCAGACATATTCGGCCGAGGGCGTAGCGCAAAGCAGGGTTTGGCCAAAGGGAACAGTTTGTGTCGCGATTGTGGGAGCGACGATTGGAGAGAGCGCGATCCTAGATTTCGACGCGTGTTTTCCTGACAGTGTAATTGGAATGATCCCCAATCCAGATAAGTCAGACCCGGAATTTCTAGATTACCTTTTGCAGTTTGTAAAAGAAGAGCTGAAAGAAGCTGGAAAAGGAAGCGCGAGAGACAACATTAACCTTGGAACTTTTAAAGATCGATTGTTCCCAATACCCGTTGTAAAAGCTCAGGCGCCAGTTGTAGCTGAGCTTTCCGAGCTTAACCAAAAGTCCCGCAGTATAAAAGCAATCTACCAACAACAACTCCAAGACCTTGAAGAACTCCGCCAGTCCCTCCTGCAGAAAGCCTTCGCGGGCGAGCTGACATGAGCTGGGCAACGAACCATGACGCCAGTCTTGATGTCCTGAAACAAGTTCAGGGAAGCCTGACTGTCGGCCTCATCATGGTTCCACGCAACGCCTTTGTCACCTGTCAGCCAGATGAAACCGCCGCTCAGATCAAAGCTCGCAATAAGGATCAATTCAGTTTTTTCCCGGTTGTGGACGACAGCAACAAGGTTGTTGGACTATATAACGCTGAGCGATGGTTTGATGAGGAAGCTCCTGACACACCGATAGCAGGCGACTTCAAACTTCTGTCTGAAGACATCGTGATCGGAGCCGACGCCAGCATCTTCGACTTCGTCAAACAGGCGGACACACATCAAACAAACCTCGTGGTTTCCGGCAACAAGATTTCTGGGTTGGTCAGCTTGTCCGATCTCCAAAAATTACCAGTTCGGGCCTCACTATTTGCACTCATCACCAGTCTGGAGATGGCAATGGCACTGGCCATAGAAACGCGCTGGCCAAGTTCTGAATGTTGGATTTCGCTGCTAAGCAATGACAAGAAAAGGAAACTGAAGCGCGAGATTGCCAGAGCCAAAGCGCGTGACGGGTTCGTTAGCGAAATCACCCTTACCCAGATAAGCGACAAGGCCGACATCATCCGAAAAGGGAAAGTGCTGACGCTGCGTTGCGATGAAGTAGAAGGACGCTTCGAACAGATCAGGGTCTTGCGCAACCAGGTTGCCCACGCCGATCACTATGCAGATACGCCAGAGGCTGCCAAAATGGTTTGTGAGGCCGTTCGCTCGATCTATGAAATAAAGGCGAAACTGCTTGAGGTTTTAAAGAAGTGATCGTTTGAACTGATGAGCATCTACGACGAAACCGAAGCCGATACTCGCGCAGAGCGCATTGACCCGGTTCTTGCTGCTGCTGGATGGGGCAAGAACGGCTCAAGAGTGCGTCGTGAGGTGATCTGTCCGGGGCGTATTCAGTCCGGCGGCACACGGGGACGAGGCCTCTCCGCCGACTATGTCCTGATCCACAAGGGCCAGAAGCTGGCTGTTCTGGAGGCCAAACGCGCAGGGATCAGTCATCGCGACGGGGTTGGTCAGGCCAAGGACTATGCATCCCGGTTGGGGTCACGCTTCGCTTACGCCTCCAACGGTTTGAGCTGGTACCAGATCGATATGACAACAGGGGCTGAGGGCGATTTATCTCTTCCGTTCCCCACACCAGACGAACTCTGGGATCTAACATTCGCATCGCAGAATGACTGGCGGGAACGCTTCGGAGCAGTGGATTTCGAGACAGACGGCGGCAAGTGGGAGCTGCGATACTACCAGCACAACGCCATTACAGCCGCCTTGGAAGCTCTAGCAAATGGCGACAAGCGCATATTGCTGACGCTTGCAACCGGGACAGGAAAGACATCCATAGCCTTCCAGATCGCTTGGAAACTGTTTCAGGCAAAGTGGAACCTGTCAGGTGAGCCAGTCAGGCGACCGCGCATCCTCTTCCTAGCTGACAGGAATATCCTCGCCGATCAGGCTTACAACGCATTCTCGGCGTTCCCGAACGATGCGGTTACTCGCATAGACCCCGACACGATCCGCAAGAACGGTGGCAAGCCTCCGAAGAACGCGAGCCTGTTCTTCACCATCTTCCAGACCTTCATGACGGGTGAGGGTGAGCCGGTGTACAAGGACTACCCCCCTGACTTCTTCGACTTCATCGTGATTGATGAGTGTCACCGAGGCGGTGCTAATGACCAGAGCGAATGGCGTCACCTGCTGGAATACTTTGAGCCAGCCGCGCAGCTTGGTCTCACAGCTACCCCCAAGCGCAAGCACAATGCCGACACCTACGCTTACTTCGGTGAACCGGCTTATACCTACGCACTGCGGGACGGTATCGAGGATGGCTTCCTGACGCCTTTCAAGGTGCGTCAGATGGCAAGCACCATTGATGAATATGTCTATGATGGCTCTGACGACGTTATTGCCGGAGACATCGAGGCAGGCGAAGCCTTCACCGAGAGCGACTTCAACACCCGTATCGTAATTGAAGAGCGCGAGCTGAGCCGTGTGCAAGAGTTCATGAGCCAGATAGACCAGCGACAAAAGACTTTGGTCTTCTGTGCAACGCAGGATCATGCCGGACTGGTCCGCGACCTCATCAATCAGGTCAAGGACAGCACCAACCCAAACTACTGCCACCGCGTGACCGCTGATGACGGTGCAGTTGGTGAACAGCACCTACGTGACTTCCAAGACAACGACAAAACGATACCGACTGTTCTGACCACGTCGCAGAAGCTCTCGACGGGCGTCGATGCGAGGAACATCCGCCATATAGTTCTGATGCGCCCAATTCGCTCAATGATCGAGTTTAAGCAGATCATCGGTCGGGGGACACGGACCTTTGAAGGCAAAGACTTCTTCACTATCTGGGACTTCGTGAAAGCGCATGAGAACTTCAACGATCCTGAATGGGATGGGGAACCGCTTGAGCCTGAAGCGCCCCGAGGTCCTCGTGTTCCAACGAGCGAACCCCCGGTAGATGAAGGCGAACCACCAGAAAACGGCGAAGATGCGGATGACCTCCCCCGAGAGAAGATCCAAGTCGCGCTCTCGGATGGGACAGTTCGCAACATCAAATACATCGCGGCCACCACCTACTGGAGTCCCGAGGGCAAACCGATCTCTGCGGCGGAGTTCCTGAAGCGTTTGTTTGGTGACCTGTCTGGGATTGTTGCGGATGAAGACCAATTGCGGTCGGTGTGGAGTGATCCTGACAACCGCGAACACTTTCTTGGGCAACTGTCTGACCGAGGGTATGATCAGGACAGGCTCGACGACATTCGGCGGTTAGTTGATGCTCCTGAGAGCGATCTGTTTGATGTACTGAGTTACATCCTTTTCACAAACGCCCCCAAGACTCGACACGATAGGGCAGACCGCGTGAGGGAAGGGTCGATAGATACCTTTGATGCGGAGACCAAAGACTTGCTGCTGGGTATCCTCAGGGCTTACGAGGCCGACGGGGAAAGCGAGTTGGCCACGAAGAAGTTGGGTCAGTTTCTGGTGGCGCGATATGGCAGCATCGGTGAAGGCAAAGAGAAACTCGGAGGCTTGGCAGCTGTTTCTCAGGCGTACCGAGAAATGCAACAGGATCTATACAGCGAGTAAGTTTTACATCAAAGGGTTTTAGTTCCAACTAATCCTCGATGTCTGATCGGGCGTGAACTCTACCGTCAGTATCCATCAACAGCTCGGCCGCGCCATCGTTGTCTCCGTCAAAGCCTACCCAATCCAAAACTCTCTCAACTAGACCGTCGTTGTCGCTAGGGTCCTTTATGAACTCTGTGATTTCAGCCCAACTAAAACTGTACCGTGCTGACGTGGTTCCGCAGAATGGATCGTAGTTCTCAATAACGTAATCAATGCCCTCATTAAAAATTATTGAAGGCTGTGAAAGCTCCACATCTGTTGACGAGCGCCGCCAAGCAGTTTCAAACGCAACTTGAGTTGCAATAGCCAGGTCTTGGTTAACTCCGCTGGGGTCAGTACTGTTTTTCAGCCAATCTCTGATCTGCCTTCTGATGGCCGAAGGGTGCGAGTGGTTTAGGTCGGCCAAGTCTCGAAATGGATCATTGGTTACGCCCCCAGTTTTCGCCTCGACCCATTCGAGTACTGTCTTCCAGTTTTGGAACACCCATCGCGCATCAGACCGATCTGAAGGTGGCAAGTCTCTCATCTCGGTATTTTGGACCTGCTGTCCGAATATCTTGGAACTTTTAACATGCCGACCAATTCGTTGAAGCTCAGCCCCGATTGAAAACCATGCCAGTACTTCATCTTCCTTGTCGGTGGCGGCTTTTACTTGATCTACTGCCGACTTGACGTTTTGCCTCAACTCAATCGCCCTTCCTTCGCGAAAAGTCACGTGACTTCCGTAGTTTAGTGCTGTGCCAGCACCAACGCGCGACGTTAGGTCAACTGACAGTGACGGCACTCAGTTCTCGCGCTCTATCCACAAAAACTCAAATGCCAACCACCTAACGGTTTCTTTGCTAACACTCCAGCTCGGACTGGAGCTGTAATTTCCTGCGCCGTCTTCTGAGCCGTGATCGGTGATGAAGTCACTATGGATCACACCTGAACGCCGTTAATTCGCCTCTAGCCCAAGGTTTATTGTCCGACATGGCCGCCTTGCTCATAACGCGGTTTCTGGTGCGAATATTGCAAAGGTCTGCACTGCGGGTAATCTACCGGTTAGGCAAAGGTATAAACTCCTGATCATCCCCGGGTGGCAGGTGGAACCGTGGGTTGCTATCCCAAGCCTCGGCCCTCCAAGCCTCTTTGGCTTCCTCTATCCGCTCTTTGGAGGACGCCACGAAGTTCCACCAGATGTGACGGGGTCCCTCAAGCGTTTCGCCGCCCAGCATCATTAGCCTTGCGCCTCTGTCACCGGCTTTCATCGACACCCGGTCACCGGGGCGGAATACCATCATTTGCCCCGCCTCGAAGGTATCCCCGGAGACCGTCACCGAACCCTCAACGACATACACCCCGCGATCCTCATGATCATCCGGTAGTGGAATGCTGGCACCGGCTTGAAGAATAGCATCGGCATAGAACATTTCTGCAGGTGTCTTGACCGGCGCACGTTCCCCGTAGGCGTTGCCGAGGATCAAGCGCACCTCCTTGCCTTCGCCATCCATCACCGGCAAAGCATCAGCAGGGGCGTGTTCAAAGGTAGGGTCTAGGTCCTCGTGGTCCTTTGGGAGTGCAACCCAAGTCTGAATGCCGAAGAATGGCATGGGGTCCACTTGGGTTTCATCATCGGTTCTCTCTGAGTGTGTGATGCCTCGGCCAGCAACCATCCAATTCACCGCACCCGGCTCGATCCATGAGTCCGTCCCAAGGCTATCCCGGTGGTGCATACGTCCACGGTATAGGTAGCTGACGGTCGCCAGACCGATATGAGGGTGAGGGCGTACGTCAATGCCTTTGGTTGGCAAGAACTCAACGGGTCCCATTTGATCGAAAAAGATGAAACTTCCAACCATCTGGCGCTTCGGAGCGGGCAGTGCGCGGCGTACCTCGAAGCCTCCTAAATCACGGGCGCGTGGGATGATGACGGTTTCTATCGCATCCACGGAGTCACCGGTGGGGCAGTGGGGGTCTAGCGCAGGGTTCCAAGACATGGGGCGTACTCCTTTAGCTCTGCTGATAAGATGGCGCATGGGAGCGTGAAGTGAACCCCAAGGGGCGCTCAGGGTTTGCGCGGGATTGCACAGGTAATCACTTAAACCAAATGATTTGAATTCTGGGGCAAAAATCTGAGCGGGTTATGAATACGTGATCCTTCCCACTATCCCCCGTGGCCCCCTTGGATTACTCCGGGATAACCCGCAAGATACCCACGGGATACTCTGTATGGCCGTGGGCCGCCTCGAAAATTGTTTATCTGACGCTATTTGGTAGCACCTATATCCCATTTCGAATAAATCTCTTCGATCAGATGGGCCCGGCTGAATTCATAACCGATGGCGGCATCGATGTGCGTCCGCACCCTCATATCGGGTTGGGCACTGTGACTTATCTGTATCAGGGAGAATTTGAACATCGCGACAGTCTGGGCACCCATCAGATGATCTATCCCGGTGAGGTCAACTGGATGGTGGCCGGGCGCGGCGTGACCCATTCCGAGCGGACAAGCGACCAGACTCGCGGTACACGTCACAGCCTGTTCGGCATCCAGACCTGGATCGCCTTGCCTGAACAACACGAGGATATGGCCCCGGATTTTGAACATCACAAGCAAGGCGCGCTGCCCCATATCCAGGATCACGGCGTGTCCGCCCGCTTGATTCTGGGTTCGGCCTATGGCGAGACCAGCCCTGTGACGATGCTGTCCGAAACGTTTTATCTGGATGTGCAGCTTGATCCGGGCGCGTCCTTTCCCTTGCCAGATGATCATGAGGACCGAGGGGTCTATGTCACCCAAGGCGCGGTCGAGATCGCAGGCGATACATTTGATGCGGGCCGCATGATGGTGTTCCGCCCCGGCGACCGGTTGTCTGTGAAGGCCGGCCCGACCGGCGCGCGCCTGATGCTGCTGGGGGGTGCAACGCTGAACGAGGATCGTTACATCTGGTGGAACTTCGTGTCGTCCTCGAAAGAAAAGATCGAGGTCGCAACACGGGAATGGAAAACGGCAGATTGGGCGAACGGGGCGTTCCACCTGCCGCCCGGCGATGATCAAGAATACATTCCGATCTCGGCAGAACTGGAACGCACCCGCCCAAGGCTTGCGCGCTGACGAGGCGTCAGGGGGTCTTGTCCACGACTCCGATCCCGGCGATCTTTACCGAAAGGGGAGGGTCGCCATGAAAATCGTGATCGCTGGCGCGGGCAGTATCGGGTGTTATTGCGGGGCTTTGCTGTCTCAGGGCGGCCACGATGTCACACTGCTAGGACGTGCGCGCATCTTTGCTCCGATCAAGGACCGAGGTCTGACGGTCACTGATTTCTCGGGTCTGCAGCAACATGTCTCGGACCTGACCCTCTCCGAGGTTCCGGACTGTCTTGCAGATGCCGAAGCCGTCATCGTGACTGTAAAAACCCCGGCGACGGCCGAGATGGCTGAATTGATCGCGCGATACGCACCGTCGTCAGCGCCAATATTGTCGTGGCAGAATGGGGTGGAAAACACCCGGGCTTTGCGCGCGGCCCTGCCGGGGCGGGACGTGCGGGCCGGGATGGTTCCGTTCAATGTGGTCCCGACCGACCCCGGCAGTTTCCATCGGGCGACTTCGGGAGAGATTGTGATCGAGAGCGGTGCCAGCGCGCTGGGGCAAAAGCTGAGCAGTCCGAACCTGCCAGTTGTTGAAAGCGATCAGATCGAGGCGGTGCAATGGGGCAAGTTGCTGATCAACCTCAATAATGCGCTGAATGCCTTGTCGGGACTGACGTTGAAGGACCAGCTTTTGGATCGGGAATGGCGCAAGCTGATGGCCGATCAGATGGCCGAAGCCCATGCGGTTCTGAAATCAGCAGGTCTTTCCGTGGTCTCGACCACACCGCTTCCGGCTTGGATGACGCCTTTCATCCTGCGCCTGCCGACCCTGCTGTTTAGTCGAATAGCCGCCCGGATGTTGACGATTGATCCTTCGGCGCGCACATCCATGGCCTATGATCTGATGGACGGTAGGCCAACCGAGATTGACAGCCTGCAAGGTCAGATCATTCGCCTCGCGGCTGTCCAGGGCCGGGCTGCGCCGATTTGCCAGAAGGTTCGCGACCTTATCGAAGGTCGACCCACCACTTCGATGACCCCGCGGCAAATCAGGGGTTGAGCATTGTTTTATTGAAAGGCCGTCAGCATCCAGAAGATCACGGCTGACATAGCAGCAGCAGCCGGAACCGTAACAACCCATGCCGCGATAATGGTCATGAAATGCGAACGCCGCACCAGTTTACGCCGCTTGTGCTCTTCCCGCGCCAAACGACGCTGGGGCGGTCGCTGCTGGTTCGAGGCTTTCCAGCGGCGATCTGAATGCCATTCACGATAAAAACCAACGCCGAACACGGCGCCAACAGCGATATGTGTCGAACTGACGGGCAGACCCAGCCAGCTTGCAACGATCACGGTAATCGCAGCCGACAGTGCCACGCAAAAGGCACGCATCGGGTTCAGTTTGGTGATCTGGCTGCCAACCATGCGGATCAGTTTGGGCCCGAACAGGAACAAGCCGAAAGATATCCCGAAGGCCCCGATCACCATAACCCATGTCGGAATCGCAACTTTCGAAGCAACGTCACCGAACTCGGCCGCGTGCACGATTGCGGCCAAGGGGCCGACTGCGTTGGCGACATCGTTGGCGCCGTGGGCGAAGCTCAGGAATGTAGCCGAGATGACCAGCGGCAAACCGAACAACGACTTCAGTGATTTGGTCCGGTTTTCCAGCCCTTCGGATTTGCGGCGCACCCATGGAATAGTTGCCGACCACGCCAAAATTCCTGACAGCAGCCCAACCAGCAGTGCGATTTCCAGATCGACTTTCACGATCCGCTTCAGCCCTTTAACGGCCAAATATGTTGCGAATGCTCCGGCCATGACGCCGACCAGAATGGGAACCCATCGCCGTGCAGCAGCGATCTTGTCATCCTGATATTGAATTTTGGCCTTGATCAACCCAAGGAAACCTGCAGCAATCACCCCACCCAATACCGGAGAGATGACCCAGCTTGCCGCAATGGCGCTCATGGTTGCCCAGTTGACGGCGCTTAGACCGGCTGCGGCAATACCTGCGCCCATAACTCCACCCACGACCGAATGTGTGGTCGAAACCGGAGCGCCAACCCAAGTGGCAAGGTTAACCCACATCGCCGAAGATATCAGCGCAGCCATCATAGCCCAGATAAACACGTTGCTTGTCTGAACCGAGGCCGGGTCGATGATGCCTTTCGAAATCGTGGAAACCACGTCTCCTCCGGCGAGCAATGCTCCAGCGCTTTCGGCAATCGCTGCGATAACAATGGCGCCACCCATGGACAGCGCATTGGCGCCGACGGCTGGGCCCATGTTGTTGGCCACGTCATTGGCGCCGATGTTGATTGCCATGTATGCGCCGAACGCGGCTGCTGCGACTACGATTAGTCCACCATCTGCCTGGCCAAACAGAACTGCCGCCGACAAACCGGCAAGGGCAATAAAGGCCAGCGCAATCCCCGGTGCCAGCATGGGGCGTGCCACGTGGACATTCGCGGTTTCAACGCGTGAGATACGATTCAGATCGCTGTCCAGCGTTTGCCATCGGGTTTTTGAGCTTTGGTCTGACATAGTGTTTCATACCGAAAATCGGATCGACGCATGCCGCTATCCGGTTTCCGGTTCAGGGACAACACCGTTGTCATCAATTTGTCGCTTAATTGTTACAATCGTCTCAGCAAGTCACGCAGCTCGGGCTCGTGCACCCTCTCGGCTGCGGTCGTGGGCGATACCCACGCGCGTGTGCGCTGATCTTTTTCTGGGTAGTCTTCGGCCAGGTCCTGAACCTCGATGCGGAAAACAGTCGTCAGAACGGGTTGTGCCGAGCCATCCTTGAGGATTTTCTCATATGCAAATTTCCCGATGGGTTTTTCCTGAACGGTTCGCGCCCTTACCCCGGCTTCTTCCCAGGCTTCCTGTCTTGCGGTCTGTGCACCATTGAGCCCGTCAATCGGCCAACCTTTTGGTATGATCCAACGTCCGGTATCGCGGCTTGTAATCAGCAGAACCTGCACGCCTTCGTTTGTATTCCGAGTGCACAACGCGGCAAATTGCACCCTGCGCGGGCGCAGGATCAGAGGTCTTGCGACCTCTTCCCAAATATT